>JAATFC010000205.1 GCA_015655435.1 Chitinophagales bacterium
GGATTGGCTTCTGTCATAGACAGGGTGTTGCGTAGTCCTGTCAAGGACCGTTTTGCCTTTCGGTTCCTAATGAAAAAGGAAGGGATCGATGTCCTTTATAGGGAGAACGAGAGCATGGTTTCCAGCCCACCGAACGGACTGAAAGGATGACACTGCAATCCCTCACGCAGGAAGCCGTCGTCCGTCGCATGGGCCAGGCGAATCTTGGCCCGGGCAATGTCGGTTCCCGTGCCCATGTATACGCCAGGGACGTTTGGTCAGTCGGTTTCGATACACACCAGCACTCCCTCGGTGTAACTGTAGCCGTAACCAAAGCCGTAGCTTCCGCCGCCACCGACCTTTTCCGTTTCGGAGAAAATCCTTTTTGAACTCGTTATGCCCTGGTTGCTGTATTGGTAGTTGTAACGTCCGGAACTAATGGGTGTTATGGAAATAACCTTCACATTTTGTGAGGTATAATGCGCCAATGCCTTGTTTATGTCCCGGGAGAGCGATTCTCCATCGATCTCCGTATCAGACCAACCCACGATTTTACGGGAAGCAACCTTCTGGGTAACCTGCTTTTCCGCCCCGAGCCAGTTTTTCCTGGTTTCTCCCGTGGGTACGTTCTCAACGACGTCTTTGAGGATGGGCTTGAACTGCGCCTTTACGAATATCGTCTTCAGCATACGGCTTGGGAAATTTAAGATTTTGATAATATGGTTCCAAATTTAAGGCATTATCGCCCGAAGTTAGCCAAGGGCAGCAATGGAGGTTCTTCATTACAAATTGCCGACATCCGGAAACTTTCTAGGCCATTGCGGTCAACAGGGACGGGCAGTGGTGCTTATTTTAACTTCAGTATCGGGTTGTTTAGTCCGTTTACCTCATTGTTGATGATTTGGTACTTTCCTATGGTTTCAAACAACTTGGTCAGTGTTTTGTATCCATAGGTTCTTGGGTCAAAAGACGGGTCTATTTTTCTTAGATTCAGCCCGACATGCGAAACATAGGCCTCGTCGTTCTCGTTGGCAGAGATGTCAAACGCCTTGTCAATAAGATGCAAATCAATTTTTGGCAATATATCAGGCCTTTCCCTTGATTTTGGAGTTTTGGCTTCCTCAACTTGTGGATCTTTGTTTAAGGCAGTTGTTTGGGGCGTATTTCTGATTACCGCTTTTACTTTTTTCGGTCTTGTCTTTTTGTCCTCTTCCGCTACTTCCGGTAACAGGTTTTCCGTAAAAGTAAAAATCTCACAGGAATTTACGAAGGCTATCGGGGTGCTTCTCCTTCCTATGCCCATGACGAACAATCCCTCTTCCCGAATCCGTTTGGCCAGTCCCGTATAGTCGCTGTCGCTTGATACAATGCAGAAACCCTCTATGTTCCCTGCGTACAGAATGTCCATGGCGTCAATGATCAATGAACTGTCCGTTGAGTTTTTTCCTGTCGTATAGGAAAATTTCTGGATTGGGTTAATTGAGTATTGGTTGATTGTGTCTTTCCAGCCGTTCATTTGCGGCATTGTCCAGTCTCCATAGATCCTGCGTACCGTTGCCTTTCCGTATATGGAAACCTCCTCTATGATTTCCTTGATTAACTTGGCCTGTGCGTTGTCCCCGTCAATTAAAACTGCTATATTGAATTTACGTTCGTCCATGGGGATCTGTATTTGAGTGTTGTTCAACCATGAACTGCGTTGTTCTATTATTTATCCGCAATCCGGTTTTGTACAAAGTTAGGCACTTCCCCCAAACTTGAGACGCCAATTTGTATCCCTAAAAAGTGTATGGAGGGAACCCAATGCGACGGGGTTGCCCGGTCCACTGTTCCTGCATGGTCACAAACCATGCTTGTTTATCCGACACGGGGAACCCTTCGGAACTACTGCGCCAGACAGGGGACAATGTTTGGAACTCTGTGCAGGTGCACTGCGGAAAGAAATGAAGAGTTTCTTTAGGGGCTTCCCCGTGGTTGTCTTTATTTTTTGCCATATGGCAAATACCATACAGGCAACTCTTTCTAAATTTGCCGAATGGAGGAACTTATCAATTACCTGTTGGGATTCGGAAACCTGAACCAACCTCAAATTGACCTTATTGCAAGCAAGGCAACCGAAACAGCATTTCCCAAAGACGAGTATTTCGTCGAGGCAGGAAAAAGGTTTGACCGGACAGCCTTTATTCTTGAGGGCGTTTTGCGTATCTGTTACTACAACAACAAAGGAGAAGAAATCACAAAGTATTTTGTTGATGAAAACCGGTTGCTCGCAAATCCTTACAATTATCATGAACCGATGCCGGAATACATTCAGGCAATTACCGATTGCAGGCTTCTGGTATTCTCAAGGCAGGACTGGGAGGAGCTTTCCAACACGATCATCGGGTGGGACGGTATCGTGAACAAAATATTCAGGAAGGCCCTGATAGAAAAAACAGACAGGAGAAGTGCGTTGGTTACTGAAGATGCGACCACTCGCTATAAAATGTTTCTGGAGAAATTCCCTACGCTTGCCAACCGTGTTCCCCTTTCCTACATCGCGTCCTACTTAGGAATTACGCAATCCTCCCTAAGCCGGATAAGAAAAAATGTCCGGTAATTCACTTTTTGCCAAATGGCAAACGGTTTCATTTTTAAGCGGTGCACTTTTGTGCCATTAGTTTTAAGATTTTAAAATAAATAAAAATGGGCATCAAAAAAACAATTACCATCGGGGCAAAGACAGAACATCCTTTAACGGTCAAAAGATTCGGCTACGGTACCATGCGGCTAACAGGGGAACATGTTTGGGGCGAACCTGAAAACAGGCCCGAGGCATTACAGATATTAAAATCAACCACGGACAACGGAGTCAACTTCCTGGACACCGCAGATTTTTATGGTGAAGACGTTACCAACCGCCTCATCTCCGAAGCCTTGTACCCTTATCAAAAAGATTTGGTGGTATGTACGAAAGTGGGCGGGGACAGGGGTGCGGATAAGAGCTGGCAGATTTATGACAAGCCGGAAAATCTGAGGGAAAGCATTCATAGAAACCTAAAGACGTTAAAAATCGAGCAGGTACAATTGGTCCATTTTCGCATTATGCCCGGTAGTGATACGCCTTTGGAAGTATCTTTAAATGCTATGTTTGAAATGCAAAAGGAAGGAAAAATCCTGCATATAGGATTAAGTAACGCGACTCCGGAAGAATTGGAGAAAGCCCTGGCCATGGGAAATATTGCCACCGTTGAAAATGCTTTCGGTTATGAAAAAAGAACCGGTTATACTTTGTATAATCAGGAAGTGCGCGGGCTCCAGGAAGTAATGGACATCTGTATAAAAAACGAAATACCGATGATCCCGTTTTTCTCTTTACAAAGTTCACTGCCGAACAATGAAAACAAGATTGCGGTCATCGCGAAAAAATATAATGTTACGCCGGCACAAATCAACTTATCGTGGCTCTTGCACTACAACGATTTGATTTTACCCATCCCCGGAACCTCAAAACTGAAACATTTCGAAGAAAATGTAAAAGCGTTTGATATTGACCTGACGGATGAGGATATGGTGTTTTTGGGGTAATCGGACAAGAAACAAACCTCCATGCGATCTGGGCGGCAATCGGGAAAACGGATAATACTGGTTAATACAGTCTTTGTAATAACGCACAGTATGCAACAACATGATTTTCACGTGGCATAGAATCTTTTACCTTCTGCCCGATAAGGTTCCACAGAAATATTATCCAGGTTCAAACGTGAAGTCCTTCGGGAAAGCGTTTCGGGTTAAGTTTGACATGCTCGTTCAGACGCCCTGTCTCCACACAGTACAGTTCCGCCGGATCGCTGTCCAGCATTGCTTTCACGCCCCTGATGACATGGACGCGGTTCAGGATTTTCCGTTCTGCAATCAATACCTTCTGTTCTTCTTTTTTGTTAGCCATGAGCGGTTGGGTTTAGTACAAAATTGGGCTGTTTTTATACTTGAGGTGCCAATATGCGACCTCAAGTTGCTACAAACTATGAACTCAACATTTTTGGGGAACTCTTTTATTTTTTGAAGCCTATCCTTTCCCGTTCGTCCCAATGCCGTTTGGCAGCGTTCTCGTCCAATGGGTTTTCGATGCTGTCATGGATCTGGCTCAACTGCATGTCGTGCTCATTGATACGTTCCTGTATCAGCCGCAGTTGTTCCTTGATGTCCGTCTGTAGCAGCAGTATCCTACGGATTTCTACAAATGCCCGCATGATGGCAATATTCATATGGATGGTAAGTACACTGCTCAGCATCGCTACGCCCTGTTCCGTAAAGGCACAAGGCGTCACGCCGGTATTTCTCTTACGCTGGGATGCGGTCACAATTTGTGACCGCATGGGCAGACATTCCTCCGCCGTCAACCGGAACATGAAACCCGCAGGGAAACGTTGTATGTTGCGCTTTATGGCCTGGTTCAGCACTTTCGTCCGCACTTCATAGATAGCAGCCTGGTCGTAATCCAGCATCACACGTTCTCCCCGTATCCCATAGGTTCTGTTTTGGATGGACTGGATAATCCGCATGGTTATTTTTATGGAAATAAAGTTAAGACAATATGTTTAACATATTAAGTCTCTTATCATTCAATCTTACATGATAGCCAAACAGCCAATCCAATATAGTAATTAATGGCACAAGCTACAAACTTGCGCCAGCGTGTGAGTTCGCTCTAAATAAACCATAGTTTTATCCGATAAATTATTGTAAATTTGGAGAAATGCATATTTCACTTTATAAAATGAGTGTATAAGCACTTATTAGTATAAAGCAATTAAAATGAAAAATGTATTTCCGTCTTCTACAACGGGCGCCTCCCTGAATGGCGTAGGAACACCAACATCCATAAGTATAGCATATTTTATTTTGGTACATCGTTTACCCAACCAGTTCAAAAGGCTGTTTAACGCGATTTATGAACCCGGCAATAGCTACCTTATCCACATTGACAAGAAAGCAAGTGACGAATTAAAAAAAGAAATAAATTTATTCCTACAACCTTTTGCGAACGCCTACATTATGCAAAGTGAAAATGTAGTGTGGGGTGGGTATAGTATGGTCCAGGCCGAATTGGATGGCATGAAATACCTTTTGGACAAGGATGCGGAATGGGACTATTTTATTAATTTAAGCGGCCAGGATTACCCTTTAAAATCACAAAAGATCATTCGTCAGTTTCTTACAGAAAACAATGGAAAAAGCTATTTAAAGGCTGCCGAACAGGAATTGAATCGTCCTGAAACAATGAATAGAATTGAAAATCATTTCGAAGAATTAGAAGATTGCATTTCTGACATAACCTATGAAAGATCTTTTATGGAAGACGTGATTCCTTATATCGGCGGGCAATGGATGATCCTTACAAGAATGTGCTGTGAGTTTATTTGCCATAGTAGTGAAGTCAAAAGATTTGAGGATTATTATTTCAATACTTTAATAGCGGATGAATCCTTTTTTCAAACAGTATTAATGAATACATCGTTTGACGGTATTCTTATAAATGACGATAAAAGGGCTATTATATGGATTCCGGTTGGTGATATTAAATTACGTCCCAAGACGTTCACTAAAGAAGACCTCAATTTTTTGCATCTTGGTGAAAATCTTTTCGCCAGAAAATTTGATGACAACGTAGACGGCACTATAATAGATGCAATGAAATCCAACTATAATATAGCATTAAATAAAGCAGGGAAGAAAGCACAATTTCTTACACTTTAGTTTCCCTGACTCACCGTCATTAACACACAAGCACCGCTCGTGTCTCACTTATCCCTGCGCAATTAAGGGGAGATAGTAGTACAAAAGTTGAGGCTTAGTACTTCACCCGCCATTGTGCCAGTGAAATGTTGGCGGCAGTTATTTTTCAATCTCGGCTTTAGTGTTTGCATACTGTTCAAGTTTCGTAATAATTTCGGTTTGAAATCTTTTATTTATTCGATTCTCTTCTGTGGAACCAACATCTTCTTCCTTAGTCCATCTATAATTAGCATCGTTATCAATAGCTCTTATTGATATTCCTGTTTTAGTTGTGTCGACTTGCACCGATTTATTAGCATCTCCATAAAATGAAACATAATACACTTCTTCTGGTTCAGATTTAAAATAAAAAATTCTTGAGTCCAAAAAACTATAACCTCTTTCGTTCCAATCATCTTCTGCTTTCCACTTGTTCGGAATTCCATATTCAGGATTTTTAGCAAATAGAGAATCAATAGCTGCCACTAATACTCTTTTGGATGTGGGAAAAGTAATTATTTCAAAACCCCCTAACGTTCCTGCTCCCATTCCGCAACTGGCGAAAATGAAGATGAACAATATTGTCATAAGTCGAATAGTTGTTCTCATATAATTCTGACTATGCAGTGATTGGTTTCCAAAATATTTGTTAGTTAAAAATAAGTACAGTGGTTTAATCGAAACAGAGGAATTGCCGGTAACGTTTTGGGTATTGCCGAAGGCGGGGATTTTTAGCACAAATGTTCAATCGAAGCCGTTCAGCCCCGCTTTTGGCAATACAATGTCAGCTGTTGTTTTTATTTTCTTTTTCAACTTTTGTCTCGTAATGTTCAACTGTTGGAAATGGGTCGTAGTAATGATGTAAAATCTTTTTCCATTCTAAATATTCTGCTGATTGTCTAAACCCAATCGTATGGTCTTCCAGACTTTCCCAGTCCACAAGTAGAATGTATTTGTTGTTCTGTTCCAAACATTTTCTGAGTGAATGTCTCACATAACCTTTTATAGCACTAATGTATCGTCCAGCAATAGCAAAGTCTATCTCAAATTGCTCTTCTTGTCCGCTTTTCACATTTAATATAGCTACTTCCAAAATCATATTTCTTCAACAATTGATTGTCCTTTTGATTTGTCGCCCGAAGTCCATTGCCAACTTTCGTGAAGTCGAATTTTTCGGTTTTCAAGAATTTCAGGTTTTGATTGGCAAATTCCTGTCATTAGTTCGCCTTTGTCATTTACTTGATGATAACGCATTTCAATCAATCCGTTTTTGTCAGCCAAACTAATTAAATGTCCGTACCTAAACCTTCCTCCCGAATATTCAGATGTCAATACATTTTCAACTTGCTTGTAATGAAAAATGGTTTCGTTTGAAGTTTCACCGTTTTCAGTATTACTAATTGGTCTAAATTTCTTGTCGTTATAGTTCATTATTTCGGTCTTCTAAAATAACAGCTAACGGTTTACGGCTTTGCGTAGTGGCGGAAATAGAAGCACGAAGTTTCAATTTAGCACAACCGTAGCCAATGCTTTTTTAGCGTTGGCTAAATTACAAAAAAAGCCAATGCAAAAAGCATTGGCGGAATAGAATTACCTAAGTTGAATTTTAGTACTTAACCCGCCATTACGCAAAACCGATCCTATGTTTGTAAAAGTGTAATTTTATAGTGATTAATCAGAAAAATATTAGAAAGAACAAAAGGGGCAGAGTAAGATAGCCAAACCGATGTTAGCAGTAGTTACTATTTTTCATCAATTAGTTCAAATGCTTTTTCTAACAAAACATCTTCTTTTTTGAGAATACTTTGTAGTGTTGGTCTAACTTCGATGTTTGCTTTTATACCGACGCGTTGAGTTTCTGTTCCATCAGGATAATAAATTCCCAATCCTGAAAAGCGAAGTTCGTTTCCATCGGTCAATTTTATGGAAGTAATATTTCCATCTGCACCTGCGGTTTGACTTCCAACAAAAATTACATTTGGCACTTTTTTGAAAATCATCGCCCACATTTCTTCTGCACTTTGCGTGTATTCGTTAATTAAAACGATTACTTGTCCTTTGTAAGTGTTCGTGTTTTCCTTACCAATATATTTGTAGTCTTTGTTGATGATATTATCTACAAAGCAAAATTTACTTGGTTGGTAAAAATCAGGTTGCGTTTTTATACCAAAGAATTGTGGTTTTGAAAAAAGATAATTGAAAACTTTCAGCAAAGAACCATCGTCATTATAACCACGCAAATCAAAAACAATTCCTTTGGCATCTTGAAATGATTGCATTAATTTTTCAATTTCATTTGCTTGTAGTGATGAAAAGTCAATATAAACTTTGTTGTCTAATTGAAAACTCGGATTTAATCTGTTTTCATTGTTGTTCCAAACAAGGTATTCGTAATTTTTCCCTTTGTAAAATAAATGATAATTAGGAATTCCGTCTTTGTCCCATTCATTGGCAAATGTCCGTTGTATTAGCTCTAAACTTGTCTTAAATTTTGTTCCGTTTTCTTTTACGCCTTCGATTGAAACAACTGAATCATTTCCGCTAAATAAATAATTATACGCTTCTCTCAATTGTACGGATTTATTGGAAGCAGGAATGAATTTTGATTTTTCGGCAATGATTTCCGTTATAGTTTTACCATTAATTTTTGTGATAAAATCGCCAATTTGAACATTTGCTTTTAGGGTTGCTTTTTCGTCTTTTATTGCTGTAATCACTGTTCCATTTTCTACAATTTGAAAAGTAAAAGGCGCTGTTAAATTCCCGAAAATATCATATTGATACGATTTTTTTAAGTTTGTGTGTGTATCCTGAATTTCCGCGGAAAGTTGTGTAACTACCAACTTGTATTCCTGTTCGTTGGTAATGTTTTTGAAAATAGGAATGTATTTGTTTAGCACATTGTCCCAATCATTGTCAAGTGTATATTTGTAGGGATAAAAATATTCAATCGCATTCCATATTCGGAACAATTCGAGCAGTTTTATATTGGTAGAAAAAGAATCATACGTTTTTTCATTTTGGCTGTCGAATCTTATGCTTTTTAATGTTGGATTACTGTAAAAAGCGCCGATGTTTTTAGATTGCATTATCAGTTGCAACAACTTCTTTTTGTTTTTGGATTTAAGTTTTATGCTTTTAATCCATTTTGTATCGAAATTTCGAAGCGTGATGCTGTCGCATTCATTTTGTTTTGTAGCGATATTTTCAACTACTGCGTTATCAGCAATTTCAAACCAATTTGCAATAATTTGGTTTTCTGAAAGTTTAGATTTATTTTCCAGTGCAGTTACAAAAATACTATCAGTATCAATTTTCCCTTGTGAAAATGCAGGATGATAATATTTCATCAATCCCCAAACTTTCCCTAAAGTATATAATTCGTCATCTGAAATTTTTGTAGGTTGTGCAAATAGAGTCGTGGTTGAAAAAAGAAAAATTATTGCTAAATATTTCATTGATTTTGTCTGTCTGAAGTTTTTATTGCGGTTTATTTTGTAATTACTGCTAACGGAAAACTCATTGGCGAAGTGGCGGAAAAAAGTGAACGGAACGTTCAGTTTTGCA
>JAATFC010000290.1 GCA_015655435.1 Chitinophagales bacterium
AAATCACTCCAAGAACTCTCCCCGCCACCACAAGCGGGGCGCAAAGATAACTCATTTAATCGGAACAGGCAAACGTTTTGAGAAGTTTTACCGAAATTATTTCTCAAAGGCTAAAAGTTTTTCCTTCTTCTGCTATATCTGTATTGGCGAAAACCGAGCGGGCTTCTGATAAAAAAGCATCCAAATATTCGTATTGACTACTGAAATGACCAATAAGCAACCTTTTAGCATTTGATTTCAACGCTATCTCCGCTGCCTGTTTAGATGTAGAATGAAATCTTTCGTAGGCTTTCTCCCTTAGCTCATCTAAATAAGTGGTCTCATGATACAAAAGATCCACTTCTTTTACATAAGGAATAAACGACTCTATATATCTTGTATCCGCACAATAGGCATAAGACTTTGGTGGAATGTTGGCAATAGTCAATAATTCATTATCAATATGCTTACCATTACTATCTATAAAATCTCCTCCTTTTTGTAGTGTTTCGTATTGTTCATATGGTACATTGTAGGCTTGCACTTTCGCAGGGTCAATCGAATGACTATATTTTTTTTCCCTGAATACAAATCCGTGGCATTCAATCCTATGTTCTGTCAAAAAAGTATCAACCTCAAAATCCTCATTTTCCATCAACTTGCCTTCGGATAATGGGAGTGCATGGAAATGCAAAGAAAAATGCAACGTAGTATTGGCGGCCTTGAAATGCATTGTCAATATATCTTCCAATGGCTGTGGTGCATATATATGTATATCCGTCGTACGCCCAGTCAAGTTCATGGAATTTAGCAATCCAGGAAGTCCTAAATAATGGTCTCCGTGTAAGTGTGATATAAATATATGGTTAAGCTTTCCCCGCTTTATTTTATATTTAATCATCTGCATCTGTGTACCTTCTCCGCAGTCAACCATTACGGATTGGTTGTCAAAATGTAGAATCTGGGAAGTAGGGTGTCTGCCATAGGCAGGCAAGGCAGAATTAACCCCTAAGGTCGTGACTGATAGCATACTATTATATTAATATTGCTCCATTGCTTAATATCGCAATGGAACTTAGTTAAAGATATTGTGTTATATCCATATTAAATCACTAAAAAACTTACCCTTTCAGTTTTAGGTATTTTTCTACTTTATTTGTTTTTTATAAAATATAATTATAGCAGATAATTTAATATAAAACACAACAAAAAAGCATTTTTTCTGTTATAAAACAACCCAATTAGAAAAACATAATAGTGGCTTATTTTGTTTTCCTTAAAGAACAATTACCATCCAAGCATGCCTAATTATAACTTTTTAAAGAATATTTTAGCAGAGATTGACTCCTATAAGACAGAAAAGGGAGGTTATCCCGAAACCTTGCGAGAATTTGCCTATTGGCATTACAACAGGATGTTTCCATCTACAGAGGAGGCTATTGACCTGAAAAAATACGAGGAGGACCACGTAAACAGTTTTGGCGGAAATATCAGGAATACAATATCCTATATGTTCACGGCAATACACCGATTTAAACTCCATTACCTAAAAACGGCATTGGGCAACAATCCGCTCGAAAGTTATGAAGAAGTAGCGTTTTTGTTCAGTCTTGTTTACGGTGGGCCTATGACACATTCCCAATTGATTGACATGCACGTACAGAACAAACCGACAGGAACAGAAATTATCAAAAGGCTTATTAAGAAAAAATTTATCGAACAGGCTCCGTCTCCTAAGGACAAAAGAAGCAAGGTTTTGACTGTCACTACATTGGGTATGAACCAATTTTCTGAAAGCATCGGAAAGGTTTCCCAACTTTCGGAAATGCTTCTATATCCGCTATCTCAAAAGGAAACTATTGCTTTTTTTGAAACTACAGCTAAACTCTACAACGCTCACCGACAGATCTATTCCAAAGAAAAAAAGATGGAATTTGAAAAAATCGTTGAGAAATACAGTCCTAATGAAAACGGGGAAAATCTGAGCACTGGCATAGCCGAAAACGGATAGCAACATCAAATCTTTAAAGAAACCTAGAGAAGAATTATTTTTTCCATACTTTGCTTTAAAATCGCGGAACATTTAAGCCATAAATCGAAACATTTTTTAATATATGGCATGTTTTGTTGAATAGCTTTGTTTATTGACCTTCAATAAATTAAGCAAAAGGCGAAGCAATACTCACAATCATTAGTTTTAATGATAAAAATTCTGACCTTTCCATTACTTTTGCCCGCTAATAAATAATTGTATATGCGTAAGCAGTTTATTATTTTCTCTATAATCAGTCCCATTGTGCTCTTGGTTTTGTGCTATTTCGACACTGGATTATGGTTCGAGATATTACTTGTGATTGATTTGATTCTCATCGGTCTCGGCATTTATGACATGGTACAGAAACGGCATTCCATCATGCGTACTTTCCCTATATTGGGCAGGTTACGTTATGTAATGGAGGCTATGCGTCCAAAAATCTACCAATACTTTGTCGAATCCGATACCGACGGCAAACCAATTGACAGGATTGACCGATCCACTATATACCAACGTGCAAAAAGGGAAACAGACACAATGCCGTTCGGTACACAGCTTGACGTATATGCGGAAGGTTACGAATGGATTAGCTATTCATTGGCACCCACTGATTTTCATAAACTTGACCTTGACCCACGCGTAGTTGTTGGCAACAAAGACTGTAAGATACCATATTCGGCAAGCATTTTCAACGTGTCGGCAATGAGTTATGGAGCATTGAGTAATAATGCAATAGAGGCTCTAAACGGTGGTGCTAAAATCGGAAATTTTGCACACAATACAGGAGAAGGCGGTATCAGTTCCTACCATCTGAAAAACGGCGGCGATCTCATCTGGCAAGTGGGAACGGGATATTTTGGCTGCCGAGATGAAAAAGGCATGTTCGACCCTGAAAAATTCAAGGAAAAATCTTCGTATCCTCAGGTAAAAATGATTGAGTTGAAGCTTTCTCAAGGTGCTAAACCCGGTCATGGAGGTATCTTACCCGCAGCAAAAAATACGGAAGAGATTGCAGCTATACGCCACGTCGTTCCTCATACAACCGTAGCATCACCGCCTTATCATACTGCATTTAATACGCCTCGAGAATTGGTATTGTTCATTGCCAAAATGCGCGAACTTTCCGGAGGTAAACCTGTTGGGTTCAAACTATGTATTGGTAAAAAAAGTGAGTTTGTGTCCATTTGCCAAGCCATGCGCGAATTGGATTTATACCCTGATTTTATTACGGTTGACGGAGCGGAAGGAGGAACAGGTGCAGCACCTCAGGAGTTTTCCAACTATGTAGGAGTGCCGCTATTGGACGGTCTTGCTTTTGTAGTCAATATGCTGAATGGATTTGACATTAAGAAACATATCAAGGTTTTTGCATCAGGAAAGGTATTGACTGGATTTCACATGGCACGGGTCATTGCCTTAGGGGCAGACGGATGTAATTCCGCTCGTGCTATGATGATGGCTTTGGGATGCATCCAGGCTCTCATGTGCAATACCAACAAATGTCCTACCGGTGTAGCGACACAAGACCCCAATCTAGTAGTAGGATTGGACGTCACAGACAAAAAACAGCGTGTTGCCAACTTTCACCATCTTACCGTAAAAAGTTTTATGGAATTGATTGGAGCAGGCGGTTTGCGCAACTATAAAGACGTAAATCGACACCATATATACCGACGCGTATTCATGAACGAAATGCGCTCATTTGAAGATATCTATCCTTCCTTGGGTGTGGGTGCTTTGATTGATGGAAAGGGACTTTATCCCGACAGATACAAACAGGACATGGTAGAGGCCACGCCTGACCGTTGGTAAGGCAAACGGTAGAAAATTGTAAAAGACTGGATTTTTCAAGTTAGAAGTTATTCTCTTACTTTTGGAAAAATTCGGTCTTTCCATTTATGAAAAAAACAATCATTGCTACCCTGCTGTTTGTCAGTTCGATTCTAACGTCCGTTCATGCTCAAGAATCAAACGATTTACCCATTATTCCTTATCCTCAAAAAGTAGAAGTTGGACAGGGAATATTCTCATTAGAAAAAAATGAACAAATATCCATAAAAAGTGATTTCCCCAATCGGTCCAAAGCCCTTGAAACTTCATTGAAAAGCAAGTTGGGTATCAAGTCGTCCAATAAAGGGAAAACTATACGTTACCAATTCAACAAAAATCTTCCGAAAGAAGGATACCACCTACAAATATCCACCTCTGGCATTACCATTGAAGCTAGTACAGAAACGGGCGCTTTTTATGCCAATCAGACATTGGAGCAATTGTTTTTCTTCTACATAGAAAAAAACGGACTATCCTTACCCACGCTCAGTATCGAAGATGAACCTCGCTATGCGTGGCGTGGATTTATGCTGGACGTGGCGCGACATTTTTTCACGGTGGATTACGTGAAAAAAACAATAGACCGAATGGCCTTATACAAAGCAAACAAACTGCACTTGCACCTTTCTGATGACCAAGGTTGGCGTATTGAAATCAAGAAATATCCTTTGCTGACAACAATAGGTGCATGGCGGACATTCAACAACCAAGATTCTGCCTGTTTGGAAAAGGCTAAAGAAAACCCTGATTTCAATATTGATGCGCGATTCATCAAAACAGAAAATGGAAAAAAACTATACGGAGGTTATTATACGCAGGAACAACTCAAAGAATTAATAGCTTATGCAGCCAAAAGAAACATTGAAATCATTCCGGAAATCGATATGCCCGGACACTTCAACGCGGCTATTCGCGCTTATCCTTTCTTGACTGGCTCGACCAAAGCTGGTTGGGGAAAGGATTTCTCCGTTCCCATCAACCCTTGCCAGGAAGATGTTTACGCATTCACGCAAAATGTTTTAAAAGAAGTATTTGCATTATTTCCCAGCAAGTACATTCATATTGGTGCGGACGAGGTAGAAAAAACAACTTGGGAAAATAACAATACCTGCCAAAAGTTAATGGCGGATAGTAATATTGGCTCGGTCAACCATTTGCAGAGTTATTTTATCCATCGTATGCAGCGGTTTGTGGAAGCCAGCGGGAAAAAATTAATCACATGGGACGATGCGCTAGACGGGGGAGTCAACAGTAATGTGACTGTCATGTATTGGCGTGGTTGGGTAAAAGGAGCTCCGAAAGAAGCCCTACAAAACAAAAATCCGCTAATAATGTCGCCCAATGAGCCATTCTATTTCGATTACCTTCCGAACAAAAACAGCATTTTCGATACATATCATAAAAAAATAGAAACAGACAGCTTCGGCAGCACTCCCCTATTATTGGGCGGACAAGCCAATCTGTGGACCGAAATGGTTCCATCTGAACAAAGGGCTGATTATCTTATATATCCACGTTATCTGGCTTTGGCGGAAAACCTTTGGACTAACGACCCATCGAAATACAATTCGTTTATCAGTCGGCTCGATAGGCAATACACGCTGCTCGACAAAATGGGCATTTATTACAGATTACCTGACCTTACGGGATTTTTGCAGGAAAATGTGTTCATAGACACTGCTAGTTTGTTCGCCGCTACACCGCCGCACAGCAACCTTCAAGTACATTATACATTGGACGGAAATAATCCAACCATGCGTTCTCTCCTTTTAGACAAACCTTTATTGATAAAAAAAGACGAACGCATCAAGCTTTCCACTTTTAACAAAACAGGACGTCAGGGAGATATCTATACCATAAACTATAAGAAAACCTCCTATCAAACAAATATCAGCAAACCCAATACAGAAAACGGTCTTATTGCCAAATACTATAAAGGTTATTTTAATTCTACCAGCAATATCAAACCTAGTGAAGACTCTACATTTGTCACGTCTTCTGTTTCCGTACCGAAGTCCATTACCGCGCCTTCTTTTGGTGTGGACTATGTCGGTTATATTGACGTACCAGAAACAGGAATTTATTCGTTTTACTTAACTTGCGATGACGCAGGTATTTTGAAAATCGGAGATCAGCTAGTCGTGGACAATGACGGTATGCACTCCGCCCAAGAAAAAAACGGACAAGCAGCATTAACTAAAGGATTGCATCCAATACTTGTCAGATTCGTGGAAGGCGGCGGCGGATTTACCTTAAAGCTTCAATATAGTTTTGGAAACAGTCCAATACAGGATATTCCTACAAGTTGGTTAAAACACTAAATAAAAAAACGCCCAATTGGGCGTTTTTTTATTTCCTTTCCCATACCTGAAAACTATACGGGTCGGAGTTTTTATCATCCGCCGGAAAATCCTGATTGGACGTGAGTTTCCACTTTTTTGTATCAATATCTGGGAAGAAAGTATCGCCGTTTTCAATCGTTTTATGGACTCTGGTAATTAATAACTTGTCTGCCTTATCGATAGTCTGCGCATAAATCTGTCCACCACCTATTACCATCAGTACATTATAGTCTTTTTCTTTTGCCACAAACTGAGCGTCCGCAAATGTCGGAACAACCACGATGCCATCCGGTTTATAGTCCGGATTGTGTGTCAATACGATATTGAGTCTCCCAGGCAATGGCTTTCCTTTTCCAAAAGAATCCATAGTTTTTCTTCCCATGAAAACAGGAAGTCCCCAGGTTTGGTTTTTAAAATATTTCAAGTCGGAGGATAGTTTCCAAGGCATTTCGCCATCCTTGGCAATGACATTATTTTCCGAAATGGCCGCTATCAATATGATTTGCATAGTTGTTTTTATTTTATGGGAATAAGGTCTCCGCAATGGCAATGCTATCAGGCTTACCTACATCAACCAACTTGCCTCCTGAATGGTCAAAACACTTGATTTTGTTGTCTTGGGCCAAATCGAGATAAGTATCGATAATGGAAAATTTTCCACTCTGTTTTATCATCGGAAAAATAAAATCGCTGATGATATGCACACCGCTAAAAGCCTGCGGAATATAGTCTTTGGCACTTTTAGCAATTTTTATTTCACCAGTTTTAGCATTCTCCCACCCGACAAGTTCTTTCTGTTCATTGAAAAGCAGATAACGCGACGTCTTTCTGTCCGTGGTCGCCAATGTAGCTATGGCATTGCTGTAATTGTGCGCTTCTATCATTTTGTCCAAAGGCAAATCCGTAAGAATATCCACATTCATAACTACAAAAGATCTGTTCCCAACTAGAAGGTTTTTGGCTTTTTTCAAACCACCACCGGTTTCCAATAAAGCATCGGTTTCATCCGAAAAAACTACGCTACTTCCCCACCCTTTGTTTAGGGAAACCGCCTCTTTAATCTGCTCCGCAAAATGATGGATATTGACGACAACATCCGTAATGCCATATTGCTGCAAATATTCAATATTGCGCTGCAAAAGCGTTTTTCCGTTGACAACCGCCAACGCTTTGGGATGCTCGTCCGTCCAGGGTTTCAGCCGACTGCCTATGCCGGCCGCAAAAATCATCGCTTTCATAGTCTTTGCTCTATTCTTGATTTACAGTTAGCTAAAAAGTTACCTTACCCAGTTTTCCTGATTGGTATGTTCCGCTTACACTTTAAGGTTGTATTTGTTGCGCAAGTGTCTTGCAGTCTGTTCCGCAGCATAGACACTTCTGTGCTGTCCACCCGTACAACAAAAATTAATCTGTAAATGCTCAAATCCGCGTTCCAGATAGTTTTCCACGGAAATATCTATCAGGTCAAAAACACTGTTGAGAAACACGTTCATTTTTGTTTTCTGCTCTAGAAAATCCTGTACAGGCTTATCTTTTCCGCACAATTTCTTGTATTCGTCGAAACGTCCCGGATTCAAAATGCCGCGACAGTCAAAGACAAATCCGCCACCGTTGGTACTTTCGTCCTTCGGAATTCCTTTTCTATAGGAAAAACTGTTGACTTCGACTTTTAACGGCGTTTTGTCCGTCGCTTTTATCGTTTCAAATTGATGGATCACTTCATCCGAAACAATCAGGCGTAGCATTCTGTCAAATTCTGGTAGGTCAATGCCCATCAAACGGTTTTCCACAAACCATTTCAGATTTTTCAATGCAAGCGGAATACTTGACAGAAATTGCGCTTTACGTTCAAACAAACCCCTGAATCCATACGCACCTAGTACCTGCAACAAACGTATCAGTACAAATCCTTTATATTGGTTTGTAAACAATTCTTTGTCCACTTCCTGCGGTAATTGTGCCGATACCGCATCGAAATAGTCTTTCACCAATCTTTCTTTCCAGTCGTCGCTCAACTGCGCACGCGCCTGCCACAGCAAGGAAGCTGCATCATATTGCATTGCGCCTTTCATTCCACCTTGATAGTCGATGAAATAAACATTTCCTTTTTCGACGATGATGTTTCTACTCTGAAAATCTCGGAACATGAAAAACTTGAAACGGCACTGTCTCAGGAAAACCGCCAACGCCTCAAAATCGTTCAACAAAGCCTGTTTGTCATAAGGTCGTTCCAACGAGTCGAGGAAATAATACTTGAAATACAAGAGGTCACTCAATATGGCTTCTTTTCCAAATTCACTCGCCGTCAGACACAAAGAATAATCAAG
>JAATFC010000099.1 GCA_015655435.1 Chitinophagales bacterium
AAAATTATTTCCAAAAAAGTCCGGAAAAAGAACGCTCCATCGTCTTGGGACGGAACAAAGTGGACTTCGGAGAATTTATCGATACAAAAGGAGTGACGGATTACCTGAAGAAGCTGTACGAAAACGTCAATATTTATGACAACAATATCATGTTGTTCACCAACCAGTTCCTAAGTCCAATAGCTGGCGGAGCTCCGACATTTTACATGTATTATATCCGTGACACAGTTGAGATTGATGGCATCAAAGTCGTCAAACTCTATTTCACACCTAGAAATCCACAGGATTTACTGTTCAGAGGTACTTTGTTTGTCACATTGGACGGACATTATGCCGTTCAGAAAGTTTCCATGTTTGCACCGCAAGCGGTGAATATCAACTGGATGCGCGAACTTAAAATCAACCTTGACTTCCAAAAGCAGGCCGACAACAAATATATGTTGGCTAAAAGTGATATTATTGGAGATTTTAGTGTTACCAAAAAAGGTTCCGGGATATTTGGAGAAAGGTCCGTAAGCTATACCAATTTCAAAACCGGTGTCCGCATGCCTGATAGCGTCCTGAAAGAATTACCTCTTTCTTACGCAGCCAATGCCGATCAGCGTTCCGATACTTTTTGGATCAATCATAGAACAGACACACTGACGAAAGCAGAATCACTGACTTACCAAAACATTGATTCATTGGTCAATATGCCTTCTTTCAAAAGAACAATGGACTGGATTACCTTATTCGTTGCAGGTTACAAACAAACATTCAAAAACAAGTTCGAAATCGGACCGGCAAGTACATTCTATAGCTTCAACCCAGTTGAGGGTTTTCGTTTACGTTTCGGAGGTAGAAGTACCGAAAACCTAAGCAAAAGGTTGTATTTCGAAACCTATGGAGCATACGGTTTCAAAGACAAAAAACCCAAGTACTTTGGAAGTTTCACTTACTCTTTGAACGATAAATCGGTTTACAAATTTCCACAGAATTATATCCGTGCGAGTTTCCAACGTGATACGAAAATCCCGGGACAGGAGTTACAATTCGTACAAGAAGACAATTTCCTGCTGTCGTTCAAACGAGGAAACAATGACAAATGGCTCTACAATGATCTGGCGCGCATTGACTATGTAAAAGAATTTGAAAACCATTTTTCCATCGCAGCAGATTTCAAGTACTGGAGACAAAGCCCTGCTGGTACGATTTCATACGTAATGCCGAACGGAACTCTTGGTGGAGACTCTTTGCGAAGTATCCAGACAAGCGAAGTTGGCGTCACATTGCGTTATGCACCCAACGAAACTTTTTATCAAGGGAAACTGTACCGCGTACCGTTGATTAACCAATATCCAATATTGACGTTTTCCTATATTGGAGGCGTAAAAGGATTGTTTGGCGGGCAATACAATTACAACCATTTCAACTTAAATGTATTCAAACGTGTTTACATGTCGCAGTTGGGTTATTCCGAAATGACATTTGACGGTGGTTACACAACAGGAAAATTACCTTTTCCTTTGTTGTACGTACATCATGCGAACCAAACTTACACTTTCCAATATGGCTCTTACAACTTGATGAACTTCTTGGAATTTGTAAGCGACCACTATGTGAGTTTGAATATTGACCATCATTTCAATGGATTTTTCTTCAATAAAATTCCTTTTTTCAGAAAACTGAAATGGCGTGAAGTCGTGGAAGGAAAAATTCTCTACGGCGGAGTGAGAGCGGAAAACAATCCTGACAAAAATCCAGATCAAATGCGTTTCCCTACTACAAATGGAGCCATCAGCACTTTTGTATTGGACAAAACTCCGTACGTGGAAGGAGGTTTCGGTATTGCCAATATCTTCAAAATTTTGCGTGTGGATTATATATGGCGTTTCACTTATTTGGATCATCCGGAAATACCAAAATCAGGCATTCGCTTTTTTATGAAGTTTGATTTTTAACTTTGCACTGTCTTGACAGAATACTAAGGATCAATCGCGCAATGCTGTGCCCTTGAAACAGAAATTAAAATTATGCGATTAAGAGATAAGTTACAGTTGGGTATTTATAAAGTAATAGACCCATTTGTCCGTTTTTTGATAAAAATCGGTTTCACGCCCAATAGGGTTACATTGACGGGATTTATCCTCAATATTGGCGTGGCAGTCATCTTTATCGTCGGGGCGGAGAAGGGGCATCGCGGCGACTTTAGGTTTGTCGGATGGGCTGGAGCACTGACTCTTTTCGCTGGACTTTTTGATATGCTGGACGGACAGGTTGCACGTATCGGAAAGATGAGTTCTACTTACGGAGCACTTTTCGATTCCGTATTGGATCGCTATAGCGAATGTATCATGTTCCTCGGTGTCTGTTATTATCTCGTAGGACACCATTATTTTCTCAGTTCGATATTTGCATTTGTAGCCATGATCGGCTCGATGATGGTCAGCTATACGAGAGCCAGAAGTGAAGGATTGGGTATTCAGAACAAAGGAGGATTCATGCAGCGTCCGGAACGCGTAGTTTTATTGGGACTGGCGGGAATCGCATGCGGAGTCAGTTCTCATTTTATTGGAGAATATAAGTTGTTTATACCCGGTATCCGTTACCACGTTTTCGAAACCATGTCGATATTTACCATTCCGATTACAGTGATGGCGGTTATGACCAATATAACAGCAGTTGGTCGATTGGTCGCAGCCAAACCTTTGTTGGATGCAAAAGACAGGGAGAATGCAGCTAAACAAAACGGCAGCGTGGAGACAGTCAGTATTAGCGAAAAATCGTCCATCGGAAGTAAAACGCTAACCATATTGTTACTGGTTGTTTCGCTAGGACTAGGAAGTATTTTTTCCGCGCAAGCGCAAAATGTAATTGAAGGAAAAACCTATCCAATACCACCTAAAAATACATCGTCCTTGTTCTACCTGCAGCGCTCGTCCAATACCAATACGATTGTATGCGAACTGAACGGGAACAATGACAAAGTAGACGAGTCCAAACCCGTCAATACGCTTTGGTTGCGTTACGGAGACGACCCTAAAGGTCCAAGGAAGGACTTAAATTTTATTCAACGTACATTTGCATACGGAATGAAGTCCAAGTCATTGGGCAATGGTCAATTTGATTTGCATTTCGTTTGTTATAAAAAATATTCCATGCGATTGATGAAGGTCAATGGTCAATACCATATCGTCGGACCAATCAATGGAAAACTGCACATATTGGATCGTATGTTTATCAGTCTAAACGGAGGTTCGTTTTGGAATCCGCACGTGGAATATGTGGAGATTGTCGGGCGCGATATGAGTACCAACCAAGTTGCTTCCGAAAAGTTGAAAGATGTCAAGAAAGAGGAATCCTAGTTTAACTTAAAAGAATTTAGCAATGCCAAAGAATTATATATCAAACTCAACGGACTCGCCAAGGATGTTCAAGTCCGATTTGTTGGAGCCACTTTCCAAGGTTCACTTTTCGGTGCCATTGTATATTTTTATACCAACAGCGGTATATTGTATTTACCGCGATTTCGCTATTGAAAACGTCAGTATCCTGACTTTCTTTTCATACTTCGTATTGGGTGTTTTTATCTGGACATTAACTGAATATGTCATGCACCGTTTTGTGTTTCATTTTACGCCGCATGGTGCTATTCAGGAAAGAATACACTTTATTTTCCACGGTGTACACCACGATTATCCTCGCGACAGCATGCGCTTGGTAATGCCGCCATCGGTTAGCATTCCATTGGCTCTGTTATTTTTTGTCGTATTCAAGTTTATATTTTCCGACCAAGGACTTTTCGCCTTTTGGCCTGGGTTTATATTGGGTTATTTGTGCTACGACATGATGCACTATGCGATGCACCATTATACGTTCAAACAAAAATTTCTGAAACGCGTGCAGCAACACCACATGATACACCACTATCAAGACCCAAACAGGGATTTTGGCGTAACATCTGACCTTTGGGACAAAGTGTTCCATTCGCAGTCCGTGATGAAAAACAAATTGACCAAAGCAAAAGAAGCAAAAGCCTAAACCACAATAGATTGAAGGGGAAAAACATTTTGCTGGCTACTGCTATTTCCATTGGCTATCTGGTTTTGGCGAGTATATTGATTGGTTTCAAAACAGAACAAGTCGTTCTTGTTGCGATATTCAATATCTGCTATTACCTAAGCAAACCGACGCGTCATTTCATATTGGCACTTTCTGTTTTCATGGTATTCTGGATAATATTCGATTTCATGAAAGCCTTTCCCAATTTTCGGTACAGTTCGGTTCACATACAGGACTTGTACGATGCCGAAAAAAGATATTTTGGTATCAACGAAAATGGAACACGGTTTACGGTCAACGAATTTCTGGCTTTGCATCAGCAGAAAATATTTGACATCCTATCCGGTTTCTTTTACTTAGCATGGATTCCAGGTCCGATATTCTTCGGGCTTTATCTGTTTTATACTAAACGTAGGAAACAATATTTTGATTTTGCGTTGTCGTTCCTCCTGGTCAATTTTATCGGGTTCGTAATCTATTACGTTTATCCCGCAGCTCCACCTTGGTATGTCGCGCTGCATGGTTTTGGCTTCAATCCCAATACTCCTGGCAATACGGCTGGACTGGGCAGATTTGACGCGGCATTTGGCATACATCTGTTTCAAGGTATGTATGCAAAAAGTTCCAATGTATTTGCGGCCATGCCATCACTACACGCCGCCTACCCCACGATTACCTTAATCTATGCGTTGAAAAACAAAATCAAACTCGGCTCGGTATTGTTTTTTATCATTATGCTAGGGATTTGGTTTTCCGCTGTATACTCAAGTCACCATTATGTTTTTGACGTGCTGATGGGAATTTTCTGCACCATCACGGGCTATTTTCTTTATCAGTTCCTCTACAAAAAATCCAAAGGATTCAAACGCTTTGTGGATTATGCTGCAGTGGAAGTGAGTAAATAGCCAATAATATATTTTGGCATTCCAATATGCTCATACCCTACCTTTGTCCAGTCCACATCAATCTTTAATAAAAGAAAGCATGGAAAGAAAAAAGGTTATCAGGCATAATTATTACACGCTCATCATCGCATCCTTGACAGTAAGTATGCTGAGTATTGTGCTTGCATTCAGCCTAAAGCGAATAACGGAATTTTGCGAACATCCTATTTTTGAGTTTACGGAAACACATCAGAATATCCTCTTTATATTTCTTCCAACAGTAGGCATTACCGCCATTTATTTTTTGCGGAAATATGTTTTTTTCAATAAGAAAAACAAAGGCATAACGGAGATTTATAAAACATTAGACCAACGAAAAGACCATCTTCCCTTTTTTAAAATTCCATCCCACTATCTTAATGGATTTCTCACTGTTATATTTGGAGGCTCGACAGGTGTGGAAGTATCGACCGTAGTTGCGACAGCGGCAGTCGGTAACCAAATCTATGAACAGAATTTCTCGGCCAGGATATACAAACGTGAACTTATCTGTGCAGGTGTCGCCGCAGGGATTGCGATACTGTTTGACAGTCCTTTGACAGGCTGGCTTTTTGCGATGGAAGTGATTGCTCGAAGGACAAGCAAACCTTTATTTGTCAGTTGTACTGCAGCCGTTTTACTTGCATGGCCATTCATCTATTTCTTTGACAACAAACCTTTAATTCCTTTTGCTGTCGACCATTGGAATTGGACGGCTATACCATTCTTTCTTTTATTAAGCCTTTTGAGTGGTGCATTGGCGGTCTATTTTACGTTGTTGGTAACGCGCATGAAATCCTTTTTCGGAAATATATCCAACAACTTCCTGCGTGTAAACCTAGGTGCTATAGCCGTAGGTATAATGATTTTCTTTTTCCCGCTTATCTATGGCGATAGCTATCATGGTTTCAAAAGTGTATTGGAAAAATCAATGAATGCTCAGGCTTTGTCTATCCTTCTTCTTTTGTTATTGTCCTTGCTTAAACCCTT
>JAATFC010000192.1 GCA_015655435.1 Chitinophagales bacterium
AAACCGTAAGCCAAAGCGGCAGCGGTTGGTTCGTTTACGATACGACGTACATTCAGTCCGGCGATTTCACCCGCTTCTTTGGTTGCCTGACGTTCAGCATCGTTGAAGTATGCAGGAACGGTAATCACCGCTTCTGTAACTTCTTGTCCAAGATAATCTTCCGCTGTTTTCTTCATTTTTTGAAGAATCATGGCAGAGATTTCCTGAGGTGTATAAGGACGTCCTTCGATATCAATGCGAATAGTGTCATTATCGCCCTTAACGACATTGTAGGCTACATGGCTTAATTCATCTTTTACCTCGTCAAAACGACGTCCCATGAAACGTTTAACGCTGGAAATTGTGTTTTGTGGATTGGTGATGGCTTGACGTTTAGCGGGGTCTCCTACTTTACGTTCACAATTTTTCAAAAAAGCCACAACGGAAGGTGTCGTTCTACGACCTTCGTCATTGGCAATAACCACAGGTTCGTTACCTTCCATGACAGCAACGCAACTGTTGGTCGTTCCTAAGTCGATTCCTATTATTTTTCCCATATCTATATTTATATAATTTTTTGAATGAATAATGATTTGATATTGTCAAGCATTGTGCCATTCGGAATCAGATAAACAATGACTGAAAAAATGTCAGTTTTTGAAATTTGCAACTATCTTTTTAGTCTGATATGTCAGTAGGTAAATGGGAAATGTGTCGTATTGGCGGAAATGTCCAAGCCTTGCTCGCTATCTCGGAGCAAATACATATTCTTCCAAAAAAGCATCCGAATCCTTTATTGGAATACTGGCAAAATAGAAATCGCTTACATTCTCCGTGACGATGACTTGGCAGCCGTCATCAACAGCAGAATAGTATTGCAAACCGTCTTCGAAGTCGTGGATGCGGGTGTTGGCAATTGTTTTCCGGACGGCAGACGCGTCAGTAGAGCAGATATGAAGCCGGTCTGAAAGAACCGTAATTTTCTTCAAGGCAGTTTGCTCACCTGATTTCTTACCGGAAAAATAAAACGCAATGGCAAGGCAAAGGGGCGAGGTGCATACTTCAAAACGAGGGTTTTCCGTCAGACTCAATATACGTGCGGCTTTGCTGAACAACGGGTATTCCTTGTTCAATACCGCTATCAGTATATTGGCATCCAGAAATATCTTCATAGGTCGATGGTGCTAGCTTTTTTCGTAAAAATCCTTTTTGAGGTCTTGGCGGTTGCGTGGCTTGCGGCGGTATTCTACCTCGCCCTCTGCAATCGTATCGACCCAGTCGGCGATAGGTAAGTCTTCGAGGCTGGCATAACCGCCCGATGTAATCCTACGAAAAAGAAACTCCGTCAACCTCGAAAGACTGATGTTGTTGTCGTCCGCAAACTGCTTGGCCTTGGTAATGACATTTTCGTCAAAGGCCAATGTGATTTTGGCATCCATTGTGACCTCCTTTTTAATTATACCACAAAGATATTATTTTTATACGTATTATTTGTTTTTGTTTTCTATTATTGTTTGTAATTGTTTATCGAGCAGCTTAGGATCAGTCGGGTTTTGGTCTTGTGCTTCGTTTTGTCCAATGCAGGTAATGGTTTTCTTCCTCCCGTCCAACAGAAACAAATACAGATTTGCAGAGGACTTATGTGGGTTTTCTATATAATTTCCCATTGTCAACACACCTAAACCAATAGATTTCCAAACCTGCTTGCCGTAATTGCCTTTTTTTCTGAGAAAACCATTTTGGTAGAAAATCAGGCCGTAAGTATACCCGCTTTCCATAAGTAGGGAATCCAGATAAGGAGGAAGTGCAAATTTCTTTTTCTTTTCGACAAAATTTTCGTCGTTCACGACATTGTTCAGTTCGTATTGGATGGTATTGGATATGGTTGTGTCAAAAGCCGAAAGCATTGAATCTGCATCAAGGCTTCCTTGCGAGTCCTTGATTTTTTGAGTAAGGATGATTGTTGTTTTGGATGAGATGGAATCCGAATGTTGTATTTTGTCGCCTTTTTCTATATATCCAATATGTGTAATCGGTGCAAATAAAATTGCTTTTTGTTTGCCAGAATTCGTTTTTGCAAATGGATTGTAGATGTCGACCATTTGGGCTGAGCAAATGTCTGCAAATGACCAGATTAAAGTGAGTGTTAATATAGATAGGCGGAATCTGCGCATATTACCTTTTATTATTCAAAAATAAGTCAAACGGATTGTTCGGAAATTAGACGACGAAAGTGCAGAAAAAATTAAAGGTATTTTATTTTCTTCTACAAAAAAATGCCCTCACCATAAACAATGTGCCGTTAAAAAAATACATTTGTCCGTATTATTTTCTCCTATCGTACATTATGGAAAATATAACTAAACAACATAAAACCTATACCGTATTCAGTATGGTAGTATGGGTTGCCGCGCTTGGTAACTTCGTGGATACGTTTGATTTGCTGCTTTTTGGCATGATTCGCACGCAGAGCTTGAGGGATATTGGCATTACGACAAAAGAAGGCATTGAACGCATCGGGCTAATGCTGGACAATAGTCAGATGATTGGAATGTTGATAGGAGGTCTTTTTTGGGGAATTTTGGGAGACAAAAAGGGAAGGATTTCCGTGTTGTTTGGTTCGATTATCACGTACACGATTGCTAATATCTGTAACGGATTTGTCCAGGATGTCCATACGTATGCAGGGCTACGTTTTGTTGCTGGATTTGGTCTGGCTGGCGAACTTGGAGCTGGTGTGACGTTGGTCAATGAGGTTCTGAGTAAGGAAAAGCGTGGCTACGGCACGATGCTGGTCGCAAGTATTGGCATCATGGGGGCGGTATTTGGCGGAATGGTCGTAAAGTGGGTTGGCAACTGGCGATATTGTTATTTTATAGGTGGCGGATTGGGCGTGATATTGTTGTTTTTGCGCGCGGGTGTTATTGAGTCTGGAATGTTCCATGCCGCAAAAAATACCAACGTACTAAAAGGTAATTTCAAAATCATTTTTAAAAATAAACACCGTTGGCAAAAATATCTTGGGCTTATACTGATTGGGATTCCGATGTGGTACGTCGTGCAGATGTATGCCAAATATTCACCCGAATTATTGGATAGTTTAGGTAAATACAACCTGACGGACGACCTACGCAAAAAAATCCCTGTTAACGGCATCATGCTGACGTATCTCGGATTGACGATCGGGGATTTCTTATGTAGTTGGCATTCGGAAAGGATTCGTAACCGTAAAAAGGCAGTGTTGCGCTCTATGTGCCTAACGATATTGGGCATCGCTTTGTTTTTCTTGCTGGTTATGCAGGGCAATATCAACCTGTATTATATTGCTATATTGGTATTGGGCACTTGCGCCGGATATTGGGCAGTGTTTATGAGTGTTGCGGCGGAAAGTTTTGGTAGTAATATTCGCTCCACGGTTACGGGCACAGTTCCTAATTTTGTACGGGGAGCAGTTGTGTTGGTTAATTTGGGTTATTCTATATTCAAGTTTGATTTACATTTGACGGCAGTTGGAGCTAATCTGGCTATTGGTTTGATTGTTTTCCTATGCGCGTTTTGGGGATGGACTCGCTTGGACGAAACGTACGGAAAGGACTTGAACTATATGGAAGAATAGGGTATTGTATTTTGGGCTTTAAGTAATAAGTTTTAAGTTAGGAGCAATATCAATAGCCTAATAAATCAAGGTTTTCCAACTCATAATTCGTAATTCATAACTCATCATTCATTAGATTTAGTATTGAAAATTCTCATCATACGTTTTTCTTCTATTGGCGATATTGTGTTGACATCGCCGGTTGTACGTTGTTTGAAAAAGCAATTAACTGATGTTGAATTACATTACCTCACTAAGCCTAATTTTTCGAATATAATTGACTCAAATCCTTATGTTTCTAAGGTAAAAACACTTAGCAAGGATTGGAAAAGTATGATGCGGGATTTACAGTCTGAAAACTATGACCTTATAGTTGACCTACATCACAATCTACGTACATGGCGAATCAAGCACGGACTTAAAAAAGTAAAATCTGTTTCTTTCGATAAACTAAACTATCAAAAATGGTTGATGGTACGCTTCAAAATAAACAAACTTCCCAATATACATATCGTAGACCGTTATCTGCAAACAGTCCAGTATTTCGGAGTTAGCAATGATGGAGAAGGTTTGGACTTTTTTATTAAGAATAAAGAGGAAATGTCTGTTGCCAATATGTTGCCGAAAAATTTTCAAAACGGTTATATTGGAATTGTTATTGGAGCGTCTTATGAGACCAAACAACTTCCCATATCTCAATTGACTCAGCTATGCAAAACAATCAAAGATCCCATCGTATTACTTGGAGGTAAAGAAGATATGGAAAATGGGAAAACCTTGTCTGAATTGAATCCCGACAAGATATTTGATGCTTGTGGTAAGTTTTCGTTGATGGAAAGTGCATTTATAGTTTCGCAAGCGAAGAAAATTATCTCACACGATACGGGTCTGATGCACATCGCTGCGGCATTCC
>JAATFC010000182.1 GCA_015655435.1 Chitinophagales bacterium
AAAAGAGGAAATGGAAGAAAATCCGGCTTTGGAGATGAATGAAGACTCGCATGAGGATGAAATGACACCGGAAACAGATGACAACTATCAAGACGATGACGATTATGACATGGACGGAGGCGAGGATCAATACGAAAATATCGATATTAGCGAATATGTGCATGAAGGTGACGACGAAGTAGGAGACTATAAAACGCGTGACGACAATTATGGACAGGCGGAGGAAAAACAAAGCATGCCGTTCAAGGTGGAAGACAGTTTCCACGAAACGTTGAAGGATCAGTTGGGCCTGCTTTCCCTCTCTCCAGAAGACTATACAATTGCCGAACAGATTGTTGGCAGTATTGACGAAGATGGTTATTTGCGTAGGGAAGACTCTGCTATAGTGGATGATTTGGCATTTCGTCAAAACATCATGACCACGGAAACGCATATCGAAGAAATCATAAAACTTATCCAAAAGTTTGATCCTCCAGGCATTTGCGCACGCAACCTAAGGGAATGTCTGCTTTTGCAATTGGAAAGGCTCGAGACGGAAACAGGCAACCGAAGAGTGCATCTCGCATTGACTATATTGGATAAATATTTTGAAGAGTTTACCAAGAAGCACTACGAGAAAATCCAACGCAGTCTAAGCATTACGGATGAAGAACTGAAAGATGCCATCAACGTTATATTGCACCTCAATCCTAAGCCGGGTGGTAATCTTGGCAGTATCAACAAGGCAGAAGCGTATATAGTCCCAGACTTTTTTATATACAACAACAATAGTGTATTGGAACTGACACTTAATTCAAGAAATGCGCCTGCATTGAAAGTGAGCGAAGGTTACCGCGACATGCTGAAAGACTATGAAAGAGGCAGCAAACGTGATAAACGTCAAAAGGATGCAGTACTCTTCATTAAGCAAAAAATAGACTCGGCAAAATGGTTCATCGATATGATCAAACAGCGGCAACATACCCTGTTTTCGACGATGACAGCCATTATGGAATACCAACAGGATTTTTTTCTTTCGGGAGACGAGACGACGTTGAAACCCATGATTTTAAAGGATATCGCGGAAGTGACGGGTTTGGATATATCGACCGTAAGTCGTGTTGCCAATAGCAAATTTGTACAGACGGAATTTGGAACATACAGGCTCAAGTTTTTCTTTAGTGAATCGTTGAGTACGGATTCTGGAGAAGAAGTGAGTACGCGTGAAGTGAAAAAAATACTGAGCGATGTCATCTCGGAAGAGAGCAAGAAAAAACCACTGAGTGACGAACGTCTGACTTCCATTTTGCAGGAAAAAGGGTACAATATCGCACGTCGTACCGTTGCGAAATATCGCGAGCAGCTCAATATACCTGTTGCCCGTTTACGTAAAGAACTATAAAATTATGCCACTTACTGTCGCCAATACGGAAGGTAAAGAAAGATTTGAAATGCCCGTGACTCCAGCATTGCCAGCTTTGCAATCACCTGTATTGAAAGGTTTTGCGAAGTTTTTGTCATACGTGTTTCATCCGCTGTTTATTCCGATTTATGTGTTTGTATGGATGCATCAGCGTTTCCCCATGGAATTTGCCGGGATGGACCAGCATACGTTCAATGTAAAAGCGTTTGGCGTATTTTGGACAACTGCTTTTTTTCCTGCGTTTGTTGTTTTCATTCTGTGGCGGTTGAAGATGATAAGTAGCATCCATATGAATAGCAGTAAGGAACGTATTATTCCTTATGTGGCGACGATGTTTTTCTATTGGTGGATGTGGTATCTGAGCAGGAACTTTACGGATCAGGCATCGGCGTTGAAGTTTTTTTATTTTGGTATTTTCTTGGCAACCGTTCCGGGACTTATATTGAACAATTTTTTCAAAATCAGTATGCACGGTATGGGTATGGGCGGTTTTTTCGCTGTGGTATTGTTGACGATGTATCACTATCATCTGTATCTCGGATTGGATTTGGCAATTGTGACGCTGATAGTTGGACTTATAATGAGTGCAAGATTGTCGTTGGGTGCACATAATTCTTTTGAATTGTATAGTGGATTTTTTGTAGGTATAGTCTCACAACTAATAGCCTATTGGATAATGATGTAAAAGCTTTGCTATAGTCCTTTTTTTTCAGTATATTGCTCACATGGAGCTATATTATTCCTTGTCAATCTTAATCGTACTAGCCGCACTTTTTTCTTATATCAATGCAAGGTTTCTCAAATTGCCACCGTCTATTGGTGTAATGATTATCGCATTGCTTTTGTCTTTGGTTCTTGTTTTTTGGGGCATTGAATTTCCCAAGACAATGGGACATTTTACCAAACTTGTAACTACTATAGACCTTCCTGAAATATTGATGAACGTGATGTTGAACTTCCTTTTGTTTGCGGGAGGCATCCACATACGTTTCAAAGATTTGCGGGCTCAGAAATGGCCTGTGATTATCATGTCGACGATTGGCGTTATCATATCAACGATTATAGTTGGCTATGGACTATATGCGGTATCGAGATTGCTGCATATTGATTTTCCAATGATAGAATGTTTTGTCTTTGGCGCGTTGATTTCTCCTACTGACCCTATTGCCGTGATGGGTATATTAAAACAAGCCGGTGTACCAAAATCGTTGGAAACAAAAGTAACAGGCGAATCTCTTTTCAATGACGGCGTAGCAGTTGTCATGTTCATGACATTGAATACTTTGTCATCAGGGCAGGAGATGGATACGTCTTTTAGTGGAATATCCTTGTTGTTGATTGAAGAGATCGCGGGCGGCGTGGGATTGGGATTATTGTTGGGCTTTCTTTCGACTGTATTGATAAAACGTGTCAATGAATATATGGTGGAAGTATTGATAACATTGGCGGTCGTGATGGGAGGTTCGTTGATGGCAAGTGCCTTACATTTCTCTGCACCATTGACAATGGTAACTGCAGGTTTGTTCATCGGTAATATAAGCACCAAATACACTACCGCGATTACCAAAGATTATTTGGCGAAATTTTGGCACATCATCGATGAGATTCTCAACTATATTTTGTTCATATTGATTGGGTTTGAATTGTTGATAATTCCTAATGTTGTTCAGTATCTGAGACTAGGAGTAATCGTGATTGTAATTGTTTTGTTGGGTCGATTGATCTCTATTTACATACCGTCGAGGATTGCATCTTTTCGACAGGTTTTTGATATAAAAACGGTATTCTTATTGACATGGGGAGGCTTGCGTGGCGGTGTATCCATCGCTCTTGCGCTGTCTATGAATGAATCGTCGCCTCATAAGCCCGCATTTGTGGCAATTACGTATATTGTGGTATTATTTTCGATTATAGTCCAAGGTTTGACCGTTGGAAAATTTGCCAAAAAGCTAACGATGAAAGCTTAATATAAATGCACTTGCTATGCTAACTAAGACTTATGGGAGCGCTGTTTATGGTGTGGAAGCCATTACGATTACGGTAGAGGTAAGCGTGAGTGAAGGACAGAACTATTTTATAGTAGGGCTGCCTGACAATGCCGTGAAAGAAAGCCTGCAACGTATTGAAACCGCGATTAAGAGCAATCGCTATTATATGCCCCGAACAAAGATTGTCATCAATCTTGCTCCCGCTGATATTAAGAAAACAGGCTCTGCATTTGACTTGCCAATAGCGATGGGCGTGATGGGAGCGAGCGAACAATTAGTGGAACCAGAAAGGCTTTCTCAATATGTAATCATGGGCGAACTAAGTTTAGATGGTTCGATACAACCTATCAAAGGCGCATTGCCGATAGCTATTCAAGCAAGAAAAGAAGGATTCAAAGGACTCATAGTCCCCATGCAAAATGCTCGCGAAGCGGGAATGGTCAATAACCTAAAAGTGTATGGTGTTTCGCATATACGCGAAGTCGTTGATTTTATGAATGACGAATCCTCCTTGAAACCGCAGGATGTCAATACGCGTGAAGAATTTCAACAAGCACAAAGCCATTTCGATATTGATTTCAATGAGGTAAAAGGACAAGAAAACATCAAGCGGGCACTGGAAATTGCGGCAGCTGGAGGACACAACGTCATATTGATAGGTCCACCGGGTGCAGGCAAAACCATGCTGGCTAAAAGGATCCCAACTATACTGCCGCCTCTGAGTTTGCAAGAAGCACTAGAAACAACAAAAATACATAGTGTCGCGGGCAAACTTCCCGAAAATGCTTCACTTGTAAGCACGCGTCCTTTTCGCAGCCCGCATCATACGGTAAGTGATGTGGCATTAGTTGGTGGTGGAGCTATTCCCCAACCAGGAGAAATTTCATTGGCGCACAATGGTGTTTTGTTCTTGGATGAATTGCCCGAATTTAAAAGGACTGCGTTGGAAGTAATGCGGCAACCGATGGAAGACCGACACGTAACGATTTCCCGAACAAAAATCAGTTTGGATTTCCCTACTAATTTTATGTTGATAGCTTCGATGAATCCCTGCCCTTGCGGTTTTCACAATCATCCCGAGAAAGAATGTAGCTGTCCGCCCGGAGCGGTACAGAAGTATTTGAATAAAATATCCGGACCTCTATTGGACAGGATTGATTTGCATGTGGAGGTAACACCCGTCTCATTCGGTGCGCTCAGCGAGAAAAAAGATGGCGAGTCTTCTGAAACTATTCGCGAAAGGGTTTTGAAAGCGCGCGTCATTCAGCAAAAACGGTATGAAGAATCTGGCGGAGTTTTTGTCAATGCGCAAATAGGAAGCAAGCAGTTGCGTGAAGTCTGCGTGTTGACACCTGCCGGCGAGGCCCTTTTGAAAAAAGCAATGGAACGATTGCAACTGAGTGCCAGGGCGTACGACCGTATATTGAAAGTGAGCCGAACCATAGCTGATTTGAACGGCTCTATTGATATAAAAGTGGAGCATCTGGCGGAAGCGATACAGTTTAGGAGTTTGGACCGCGCTTCTTGGGCAGGATAGATGGAGTATTGGATTAGTTGATTTATATTTGTCTAAACAAATTTTTGAGATATGAAAATTTTAAAATCATTTTTAGTTATAGCGGGCGTTACTTGCTCCATGTCTTTGTTCGCACAAAAGACGACAGAATCCGTCAAGGTTGCCGGTAGCTGTGGAATGTGCAAAAAGAAAATAGAGAAAGCTGCAAAAATCCCGGGCGTTGAATCTGCCGTTTGGGACAAGAAAACAAAAGAATTGGCATTGGTCTATGATGCTTCCAAAACGACCAGCGAAAAAGTACAAACCAGTATTGCAAATGCAGGCTATGATACGGAAAAAGTAAAAGCTCCTGATGAAGCTTACAAAAAATTGGACGAATGTTGCCAATACGAACGTCAAAAGGACTAGTATTGGACAGGCCACGATTGGATGTTCGCAAAAATCCAATTGTGGCTTTTTCTTTTTATGAATAAGATTCTTTTTGCTTCCTTTTTATAGTTGAAAAAATAAATCTATATCAATAAACACCTACCAGGATTAGCACTATGAACAAAATAAACATCAACACCGTTATCATTGCATTGGCCGTTATCTTGTTCGCCTTTATTGGAAAATCTGCATATAAATACAAGTTCAAGGAAGCGCAGACGATTGCTGTTACGGGCTTGGCAGAAAAAGACTTTGATAGCGACCTTATAGTATGGAAAGGAAATTATTCCAGAACCGGAACTGACCTGAAATCAGTCTATGCGGAGTTGAAAGGTAATGAAAGTACCATACGCCAATACCTTGTTAAAAAAGGTATCAACGACAAGGATATTATTTTTTCGGCCATTGACATCAACAAAGATTTTGATACACATACAGACGAAAACAATCGTTCTTATTCCGTCTTTTCCGGATATACATTGACTCAGACTGTGAAGGTAGAATCCAACGATGTAGACAAGGTGGAGGCGGTAAGTCGTGAAGTGACAGAACTGATAGAAAACGATATTGCGTTTACCTCCGCTGCTCCAGCCTACTACTATACGAAACTTGCGGAACTGAAACTCGACCTTTTGTCCAAAGCCAGTGCTGACGCAAAAAGCAGGGCTGAAAGTATTGCGAAAAACGCAGGTGCGGGTATTGGAAATCTGCGTACTGCTTCCATGGGCATCTTTCAGATTACCGGAAAAAACAGCAATGAAGACTATAGCTATGGCGGAACGTTCAATACGTCTTCCCGTAAGAAAACTGCGTCTATCACGATGCGTTCAGAATATTTAGTCAAATAGGAATTTGTTCAATACTATAAAAAACAAAAGCGATTCAAACTTGAATCGCTTTTGTTTTTTATTTCTTTTCTTTTTCGCCCAGCCACCACATGGGCTTGTGTTTCAGTACTAATTGGTAGTTGCGGTCGACGTATTTTTGGATGTGTGTCATTGCCTCGTCCACGCTATCCGTGAGCAATACAAGTCTGAGATCTTCCTTGGCGATAGTTCCCTGTTCTGCCATGTCGTGAATAGTCACCATGAGGTTTTTATAGTATTCCGTTCCGAAAATCACGACAGGAAAACTTTCGATACTCTTGGTTTGTATCAATGTCAGCGTTTCAAAAAATTCATCCATTGTTCCAAATCCTCCAGGCATGATGATAAATGCATAGGAGTATTTCACTAGCAATACTTTGCGTGTAAAGAAATGTGAAAACGTAATAGAATCGGTTATGTAAGGATTTAGGTGCTGTTCGTGTGGTAAGACGATATTGATTCCGATGGATTTTCCGCCTGCCTCAAATGCGCCTTTGTTGGCGGCCTCCATGATGCCGGGACCTCCGCCGGTTATAGTTGTAAAGTTGATGCTCGCAATTCTTTTCCCGAACTCGACAGCCGTTTTATAGTAAGTGTGATCTTCTCCAAACCTTGCCGAACCGAAGACAGTAATGCCGGGTCCGATAAAGTATAGTTTACGAAAACCGATAATCATCTCCTTGAATGCTGTCCATGCAAATTTTAATTCGGATTTCCTATTTTGGTTGCCGTCAAGATACAAGAGTTTTTTTGCTTTGACGACCTTTGCTTGTTTTGCCATATTTTTATTTACTACATACGAAAATAGGTTATTCAGCGAATTTAATTTTTAGTCCCTCGTTGTTTTTTATATTTACAAAAAAATATATGCGTATTATATCCTACAATGTCAATGGGATAAGGGCTGCATTGAAAAAAGGCCTTCTTGATTGGCTCAAAACAGACCCTGCCGATGTTATTTGTTTTCAGGAATTGAAAGCCTTGGAAAGCGATATTGACAAGTCTCATTTTGAAGAGTTAGGATTCCATGTATATTGGTATTCTGCGGAGAAGAAAGGTTACAGCGGCGTAGGTGTTCTGACCAAGATTAAACCAAAATATGTACAGAAAGGTAATGGTATTTTGCAAAGCGATGCAGAAGGGCGCGTGATTCGTGTCGACTTCGACAAATTCACTTTGATTAATGCTTATTTTCCCTCTGGAACGAGTGGTGATGAGCGTCAAACCTATAAGTATCAATGGCTGGACGAGTTTCAGGAATATATTGATGTACTCAAAAAAGACCATCCCAATATTGTAATCACGGGAGACTACAATATTGCCCATACGGAAATTGACATCCACGACCCAAAAGGAAACAAGAAGTCCTCTGGTTTTTTGCCTGAAGAACGCGAGTGGATGACTCGGTTTTTGGATTCGGGATTGGTAGACAGTTTCAGGTATCTGCATCCGAACGAAACCGGCAAATATAGTTGGTGGAGCCAGCGTTTTCCTTCGGTTCGTTTAAACAACAAAGGATGGCGTATTGATTACATAACGGTTACGGAGCCATTGGCAAAAGATATCAAAGCGGCAGACATATATCCGGACGTGAAACAAAGCGATCATTGTCCAATATATCTGGAACTGAATGATTAGGAAAAAACATAGGTAAATTTTGCTTTTTAATATTTCTCTTTTGAGTTAGCATAATATGGAAGATACATTGTATATAAGCAACGAGACGTTTAAGGTCGACTGGAGCATCCATGAGGATTGGCTGGAATGGGTCAATGACATATTGATTCCCGCAATCAATGAAAGCTCCAATACGCAATGGGTGCAATTGGTGAAATTGCTGGATTTGGATGAGGGAGACGGTCCGACGTATGCTTTGCAGACGGGGCTTGCGAGCAAAAGTGATTACAACCGCTTTGCGGAAATAGAGATGCCGCCCTTGATGCAAGGTGCTCACAGTCGTTGGGGCCAACGTTTTTTGGGCTTTCGGACGCTGATGGAGGTAGTAAAACAGCGCCAATCCCGGAAATAATCGCTATAAAAATGTTAATATTTACGGGCATTCCAGCCATATTGGAGCCAAAAGGCTTATTGGCGTTGAATTTGCGTAAAATTTTTTGATTTTTTTTCTTTTAAATGATTTGCAATCTCAAAAAGAAAATATATTTGTCTTAACATTCATAACCGTAAAATTATTTTTATGAACAAAGCTGAACTTATAGCTACAATTGCCGAGGATGCTAGTATATCCAAGGCTCAGGCTAACGCTGCTATCGATTCTTTCACTGAAGCAATTCAGAAAACATTGAAGAAAGGTGACAAAGTAACTTTGGTTGGATTTGGCACATTCTCCGTTTCCAAAAGAAAAGCGCGTAAAGGCCGTAATCCTAAAACTGGTGAGGCTATCAAAATCAAAGCTAAAAAAGTGGCTAGATTCAAACCAGGTAAAGCATTGTCAGAAAAGATTTAATCTAACATGTTTTTTGCAGGAGGCAGGAGATTACTTCTGCCTTTTTTCGTTTAAGTCAATTAATTTCTGCATTTTTGCATACACATTTTGTTTACCTAAAAAATTAAGTAATGGGAAGAGGTGATAAAAAGACGAAAAGAGGTAAAATCTTTTTAGGGTCTTACGGAAAATCCCGCCCGGCTAAACCAGCTAAGGCGAAAGTAGCAGCAAGTGCTAAAAAGGAAGCTTAGTATATTTCAATGCTTCATTATAGTAGATAGAATACAGGTACGCAGATGGCAGGCCTTATTCTATCTTCTTTTTTAATATACAGGTATGAAAAAGGCATCTTTGGTTCTGATGATTTTTTTGGGAGCATTACTCCGTGCCAATGCGTACAACGTTGACACAATTGTAGTGCGTAGTAATGCCATGCAAAAAGACATCAAATGCGTAGTCGTTGTCCCTGACCTATATAAGAATGAGCAAAACAAGCGATTTCCGGTTGTGTATCTGCTACATGGATATGGCGGTAACTATGCGGCTTGGATAAAAGCTGCACCTCATACCGGCGCTACGGCGGATATGGCAGGTGCAATCATCGTCTGTCCGGACGGAAACATTGGAAGCTGGTATTTTGACAGTCCTGTCGATTCCACTTTCAAATATGAAACCTATGTCTCAAAGGAAGTCCCCAATTATATTGACGTACATTACCGAACTATCAACAATCGAAAATCCAGAGCTGTTGCGGGTCTGAGCATGGGTGGACACGGAGCTTTGTTTTTGGCTATAAAACATCCGGACGTGTTTGGTGCGGCGGTCAGTATGAGCGGAGGTGTTGATTTTACACCGTTTCCCAATAACTGGGACATTGCAAAAAGACTGGGTTCTTATTTAGAAAACAAGGAACGTTGGGAATCCAATACAGCTTATTCAATTGTCAATAATCTGAAAAATGACGAGCTGGCTATTAGTTTTGAATGTGGTGTCAGTGATTTTTTCATTGAAGTCAATCGTAAGCTGCATCAGCGTTTGCTGGATTTGAAAATTAATCACGACTATACGGAACGTCCCGGTGCGCACAACTGGGCATATTGGGACAATGCGATTCAGTTTCAGATGATATTTCTAAAACATTTTTTTGAAAAAGAAACGAAGAAAGATTAATGTTTGAGTTTCACGGAGATAGGAAACGATATTTCGAAATACAGATTGCGAATGCGGAGCAATACGTCATTCCGTTTGTGGAAACAGTAATGCCTATAAAAGAAGGTTTTCGCATATTGGAAATCGGTTGTGGTGAAGGTGGAGTATTGAAACCCTTTCTGGACAAAGGTTGTGAGTGTGTCGGGGTGGAATTTGACACGACTAGGACCGACAACGCTGTGCTATGGATGAAGGATGAAGTCGAATCGGGTAAGCTGTCCATCATTCCCAAAGATATTTATCTGACCAATGCGGAAGAGATGGGAGGTCGGTTTGACCTCATTATATTGAAAGACGTAATCGAACACATACATGACCAAGCCAAATTGATGGCAAGGATGCAGGCGTTTCTCAAGCCGGGCGCGTTTATTTTCTTTGGATTTCCTCCATGGCAAATGCCTTTCGGAGGTCATCAACAGATTAACCAAAACAAATGGTTGTCCAAGCTGCCTTACTATCACCTGTTGCCAACTCCGATATACAAAAGCATATTGAAGCACTATAAGGAGAACGTAGCGGACATGCTGGAAATAAAGGAAACTGGTATTTCTTTGGAACGTTTTGAAAGGATAACAAAACAAACCAACTATACTATTGCAAAACGCACTTTGTTTCTAATTAATCCAATATACCATTGGAAATTTGGATGGAAAGCAAGGACGCAGTTTCCGATTATTCGTTCAATTCCTTGGTTGCGTAATTTTGTGACGACCTGTGCGTACTATTTAATTACACCTTCTTCTAAATAATAGCGCAATGCTTATCCAATACGCATCGGACTTGCATTTAGAATTTTCCGCTAACAAAAAATATCTTGACCGGCACTTTCTAAAAGCTGCCGGTCAAATACTTTTATTGGCAGGAGATGTGATTCCTTTTGCGAAAATAGACAAAGCAAAACCTTTACTGCAAAGGCTTTCGGATATGTACGAGCAAGTATATTGGATCGCTGGTAATCATGAATATTATTATGAAAATATTTCCGATAGTCGTAATCCCGCTAATAGTTTTGAAGAAAAGATTTTTACCAATGTTACATTGTTGAATAACAAAACAATTGAGCTGGAAAATGTGCGAATGATTTTTTCAACTTTCTGGTCGCATATTCCCGAGGGAGACGAATGGTTTTTGACAAAAGGAATGGCGGATTTTAGTTTGATTAAAGAAAATGGAAAACCCATAACCTGCAACCAATATAATCATTGGCATACGGTATCAATGGATTTTGTCAGAACAGAATTGCAAAATAAATCGGATAAAAATAATATAGTCGTAACGCATCATGTTCCTACATTTTTCCAATATCCGAAAGTGTTTGCAAATAGTCTGATCCGTAGTGGTTTCGCAACGGAATATTTTGATTTTATAGAGTCGTCCAATATTGGCTATTGGATTTTTGGACATCATCACAGGAATGTCGCACCTTTTTATATTGGAAAGACGCAGCTATTGACAAATCAGCTTGGCTATGTATGGCATCAGGAAAATGAAGGTTTTGATGAAAACCGTACTATAAAAATTGATTGATTTAAAACTCAAAACCCCTTGTGATTTTTAAAATCGTTTCTTTGAGCGGAGCGTTTAAGCATGGCTTGTATGTTGGTCAGAATAGGAATCGTTTTGACTAAATGTCGTCTTAGATATTCCAGGCGTTGGCTTTCAAATAATAGTTCCAATAACTCATATTCTTCTTGTAAGGAAAGTCCTGCAAAATGTGCCATGTCGTAACTAGTCAGTTCGCTTTCTTCTTTTGAAGAAGAGGGATTAAAGCTAACCAAATGCTGAAATTCTTTTAATAAATTCATCACTTTTCTTGACAACAAAGGATTTGTTTGCGTTGTGTTTTCAGGATAGGAGACAATCGCTCCGGCATATAGTTTGTCCGGGATTGTTTTTATCAATTCTAGTTTTTTGAAGATTTTTGCTCCTTCTACTATAATGTTCATCCTTCCGTCTTCCCATACATCCGAAACCTCGATGATATGTACCAAAGTTCCCGTTTCGGACAACTGATTGTTGAGGATAGGAATAATACCGAAAGGCTTGTTTTCTCCATAGCAATCCGTTACTAGGTGCTTATAGTTACTGTCCGAGATATGCAAGCGATACTTTTCTTCAAGGTAAATAACCGCGTCTATTGTAAATATAGGAATGAAATTGGTCATTACGTTTCTCTTTTTTAAAAACTATAGTTGGTGTCCGCGTAGATAGTCTTCCACAAGCATACGTTTCTTACCTTCCGGTTGGATTTCGATTAAATTAATAAAACCATCTTTCGCAGCAAACAAGATACTTTTTTTGTTGTCGGTTTTATATTGCCCAATAGCAATGTCCGGTTGGGTCGATATTTTTTCTGTCTTGAAAATTTTGAAAATCTTCCCATTCAACAAAGTGAAAGCCCCAGGATAAGGAGACAATCCACGAATGCGGTTGTAGATATTGTCAATCGTATCGTCCCAATTGATTGTACAATCCTCCGTAAATATTTTTGGTGCTTTTTTTAAACTCCCCGAATCTATTTGCGGCGTGCCTTTTAGTGTTTCGTTGGCTAGATTTTCTACTGTTTCCACTAATGTTTTTGCACCGAGATTCATCATGTTGTCATGGACGATTTCTGCATTGTCATCCGGTCCAATAGGCATGCTTGTCTGTAAAAGCGTTTCTCCTGTGTCGATTTCGTGCTGCAAACGAAACGTCGTGACGCCTGTTTCTTTTTCTCCATTAATGATAGCCCAATTAATGGGAGCTGCACCGCGATACTGTGGCAAAAGAGAACCATGCAGATTGATAGTTCCAAGTGGTGGCATACTCCAAACAATTTCCGGAAGCATACGAAACGCGACAACTATCTGCAAGTCAGCTTTTAAATCTTTTAGTTGTTGAATAAAATCAGTGTTGCGCAATTTCTCGGGCTGCAATATGATAAGGTTGTGCTTGACAGCATATTTTTTGACGGCACTTTGCGACATTTTCATGCCACGACCTGCGGGTTTGTCAGGGCTTGTAACAACTGCAACTATATTGGCTCCGGCTTGTATCAAGGCATCCAAAGATGCAACTGCAAATTCCGGAGTTCCCATGAAAATAATCCTCAAATCCTGTAAACGTTTCATCAAGCAAAGATACGCCAAAGGATATTCCTTTGGCGTTCGATAGTTTTGTTTCAACCAAGAAATGGGTGAAACCCTATTGGAGATTAAAAAAATTGCTCAGCTTACCGTTTACATATAGATCGGCTCTTTGTGCGCCCGATACTTTTGGTGTAGTAATGACAGCAGATGTGACATTGGGATGTATAGTTGTAGTATTGATTCTTATCCGAATCGTGTTGTCTACAATAGTCGCTCTGTCTATAATGAACATTTGATTGTTCGGAAGATGTATAAAAAATGCAGTCTGTCCACTAAGATGAGGAATTTCACCCTTAACATTTTTTGCATAGTCAAATGTTTGTGTAAGACTCTGGTTCGTAGTGAAAGCTTTAAAAACAATTTCATTGCTAGCCGTGTCTGCTGCATTGTTCAATTTGAAGTTTTCATAGTTAGTGATTCCGATACTAGATTCATCACTTCCGTTCTGTATGATTTTTATACTGCAACTGCTCAATAGACCTACGAATAATGTAGCGAACAATAATCTCTTCATGTTTGTTTTTCTGTGAAACGATTCCGCATCAAAGAAAGTTACAATTGCATGAAAAATAATTATTGCACTTTTCTTATTAGCGAGTCGATATGTATTCCCTTTTGAGCAAATACAATGCTGTCAATGGTTTGATTGTACGCCGAAAATTCTATATTGATATTGTCGCTCGCTGATTGCACGGTTATGTTTAACGAATCTTTCATGTACAAAATAAAAGCCTTGGAAGGGTAATGTATGGACTGAAAATAATATTTCAATTCATTTTTCTTTAGATCGTCCAATGCTTTTTGATGAAATACGTTTTGGGCGATTTCTGTTACAGGAAGAGTAAGGATGTTGTCTCCAGTTGCTTTGGTAGATTTATGGTTGTTGCAACTCATCAATATCAACGTGCAGAATGACAATATTGAAAGTGTTTTCATTTTTTGTTTTTAATCGTAAAAATTCATTTATGACAAGATGCTAAAAGATGAGAAAATCCATACGTTGTTTTCTCTTTTCTGCTACATTTGTTTCGTCAAGCGGAAATAGCTCATCTGGTAGAGCATCAGTTTCCCAAACTGAAGGTAGCGGGTTCGAGCCCCGTTTTCCGCTCTACATATTTTCAAACGCTGCTATATATGGTTCGATGTCCAACACACTCACTGGTTTTGCATCATTGGAGATATTGATGACAAACAAAAGTCCGCGTCTTTCGGGTGTTCTGTTGAATGTATTGACCAAACCTAATTGGTCACTTTTTGCCAATGTGCCGTCTTCTGCATTCCATGTTTCGTTAGCACAAAGGCAGCCGTCCGTCGGAGCCAAAGGAAAGAAATGTTCTTTCTGAAAATATTTGCTTTCTATAGTTGTGCCATGCATGATGATTTCCGAGCGTCCACATTTTCCAGCGTAGAAAGCTTCCGTAATAGGCATATAGTTACGCCATGTTGTCGGTAGTAATTGTGTATAGTTGTCATAAGGAGTCCGTAGCGAATCATATCCCATGAACCAATATATATAGTCTCTTTCAAACGGGAGAATCGTTTGTATATTGGGCGTTGGTCCGATTAACAGATTACGCGAAACGTCCGTTCCGTTGATGCTGAATATACCTTGCGGTGTATTGCCGTTCGTTAAGAAATAGGGAAGATTAGTCGCCGCTCTTGCCAGTTGTCGAAATACTAATAATTTACCGTTTTCATCACGACAAAAACTGCCGTCCTCCAATTGTACAACTGCCAGTCCAGCATAGTTTCTGTTCCATCTCTGAAAAGAATAAACGGTTTTTATTTGGTGAGTTTTCTGTGCAACAAAGAGGTCAATTAAGTTCGGAGTTTGTTTGGATTTTTGTATGTTGTAGTTGGCAATATATTTTCGAAGCTCAATCAAAACTAGCAAAGTGTCACCTCCGGGAATTTTCCCAATATTGAGTGAAACCTTCCGCTGAAATGCATAGTCTGGTTGGATTCTACATAAGTAAGCCGCTGTTATGGAAAATAGTTTGGGGTCTTTCTCTGTATTGAATATTACTGTCACCGCATCTTTATATTGCGTAGGATACAGACTATAAATCGCCGCCAACATTGCTCTTTTCGTCGAAAACGAAAGCGTATTGTATGCAGCAATCATTTTGTTCAGACCGCTTTTGACATAGTCGTTGCGGATCATGAATTGAGTTGCAGAAAGACAGGACGACTCGAATGCGTCTTCCGAATCCTCGTCCAGGTCAGAAGAAAATGTTTCAGCGATGGTATTGTTTTGTAAGTATTGGTCAAATCTGCTTCGTCTTTCCTGCTTGACAAAATCTGTATGTATTTGAGAAATATTGTCCTGTTGTGCAAAAATGGGTATTGCAAATGCAAAAGAAAATCCTGTTGCGACTATGTATATAAATCCTTTCCACCTCTTCATATTGCAAAGCAACAATAATAAATATTGTTTCGGTTTAAAACTATCTTAATTCTTTGGTGTTTTGTTGAGGTTGTCGGTTTCTGTTTTGCATCTATCTGTCTGAATGTCAATACGGCAGTGGTAATTTAAATGTGCATAAATAACCTGCAATCAACAGTTTTGAACCTGTTTTTAGCTGAATGAGCTGGTGAAAACCGAAAATGGGGCATATTGGCGTATAAAATCGTATCGATAAGTTTAGATAATTTGACATAAAATCCTAATTTGTCTAAAAAAATAGCAATGGTTTGATAATTTTATTGTTAAATAAAAAATAATCTTACATTTTTTGATCTTTATTGAACTATTTCTTTTTTCTTGTTGTTATTAGATGATTGTAATTTTTCTTAACCTTTTTTGGTGTGATACGAGGTGCGACTATTGGTGTAAATGCGTTTATTTGTCGATTTGTATATTTTTGGTTAAATTTTGGCATTTAATTTGATAATGTGTCTCGAAACGCGTTTTAAACAAATGATTAATTAGGTCTATTTTTTAAAACAGGATTAAAGCTTAATATTTATTTATGAAAGTTAAATTTGGAAAACAAGTAATGATGGCTGCGGTTGCTAGCATCATTGCCGGAGCTGCTTCAGCTCAAAGTGCTACCTCTGATTCTTTAAACGCTGCCGAATTGGGACGCGTAGTTCCGTTCAGTGGGATAGAAGGTATGCGTACTTGGTCATTTGGTCTTTATGGTGGAGGATCTGCTCCTTTTGGCTTGCCAAATGGTACTGGTAATTATTTCAATAATTTCAA
>JAATFC010000055.1 GCA_015655435.1 Chitinophagales bacterium
AATACGTTGACGGGTTCCATAGGCGTATTTTCGATGATGATTAACCCGTCTTCGTTTCTAAAAAACAAGCTGGGATTGACTTTTGACGGTGTTAAAACTGCCCAATATGCTGATTTGGGTTATGCAACAAGACCGATGACTCAACAAGAAAAAAACTTTGTCCAAAGTGACGTAGATTCCATTTACCATACATTCCTGACAAGGGTTGCGACTGGAAGAAACAAATCAGTTGCCGAAATTGACAGCATTGCACAGGGTCGTGTGTGGACAGGCAAAAGCGCTATTTCCATCGGATTAGTAGACGCTAACGGCACACTAAAAGATGCTATCACCTATGCAGCCAAGCTAGCAAAAACCAATAGCTATTATATCAAGGAATATCCTCAAACAAAAAATTTCTTTGAGAAATTATTCGATAAAGATGATGCCAAGAAAGATGTCCAGAATAAAATACTGAAAGACGCTCTGGGCGAATGGCAATATGACGTGTACGCCAAAATCAAATCTTTAAACACTATATGCAATTCTATACAGACGAGATTACCATTTGAGATGGAGATACAGTAAACCGTTAATAAAGAAAGCCGCAAACTATGTTTGCGGCTTTCTTTATTAACGAAAAGGAGAAGATTTATTAACTCAATTCACCTTTCTCCAACTTACTCATCTTCAAATAACCAATATGCAAAACATCTTCCCGCTTGTCTGTCGCAAGCTGCAACGCAATGGTATATTGGCTTTTCATGCTTTCAGGTAAGACGTCTTCAATCTCAAAAACATCATCCACGTCGATTCCGTATTTGTCGTCAATATGTGAATTGGCACCGTCAAAAGTATAGTGTTTGAAAAAAGTCGTTTGCTTAGCGGACTGTATAGCTTTAGACTTTTCAGATGCAGCGACCAGCATTTTATAGTGATACTCTTCAAAATCGCCAGGCTTATAACCACCTAGATTGAGGAAGAAAAGCTGAACATCTTGTTTATGCAAATCTTTTGGCACTATACGAATATCGTATCCATCCACTTGCGTCACTTCACGCCAACAGTCTATATGCATCTTGTTGCGCATCTCAGGCCAGAACACATAAAAATCTGCTATCAAATCTTTTAGTTCTTTCGCAATACCGAAAAACATATCGTGCTGTTCCGTATGACGTCCGTCGGGTTTCCCGCCTAACAGAACCATGAATAATTTCAAATCTACCATTTTTAGTTACCACTTAGACATTTGATAAATTGACACAGCTAGCAACTTGAGTTGAATTAGCAAAAACCACCATTATTCTTTCACCAACTCCGTATTGACGACTATGCTAATCATAGAACCAACAGCTTCTACTCCGGTTGGCAATTTGTCACTGTATTTTAATCCGAAATCATGGCGATTGACTGTCGTTGTTGCAGTAAAACCAGCCCTTGTTTTACCCCAAGGATCTTTAATAATGCCGCCGTTTTGTGTAACGGTAAATATTACTTTTTTAGTGATATCCCTGATTGTAAGATCCGCTATCAATTTATATTTATTACCTGAAACTTTCTTGAAATAAGCAGAAGACAGTTTCATTGTTGGAAATTTCTCTACATTAAAGAAATCATCTGTCTTTAAATGGTTGTTCCTTGCTTCAACTCGCGTATCCACACTTCCAGTCTCAATAGAAAAATTAATCTTGGCATCCGTAAAACTTGTTGAATCTTTTGTTTCAACGGTTCCTGAAACCTTTGTGAAATCACCATCCACAAAACTGATACCTAAATGCTTAACACTGAATCTTGCGTTGGTATGCGCTGGGTCTGCATTCCATTTCACTTGCGCCATTACCGACATGTAGGACAATACTCCAAACAACAGGACTACGATTTTCCTTTTCATCTTTTATATTCTATTTTATTTTTATAAATACAATTTGCTAGCACTATCAACGGAATAACAGTTCAGTTTCTCATTCTATCCAACAAACCACTTAACAACTCTGCGTCGTCACAGTTGAGTCTTTCCTTAATGCTGACGGAACGCTCATCAAACTTATCGGACAGTTCCTTTGTCAAATCCAAACCTTTTTCTGTTATCCGAATATCCATTTTACGGCGATTGGACTCACATAGATTGCGCTCTGCCAATTCCATGGAAACGAGCTTGTCCAATAGGCGTGTAATGTCGTTTCCCTTATCCAACATCACTTCCTTGATATCTCCAGGGCACATCACTTCTGGATATTTGCCTCTCAATATTCTCAAAATATTAAAATGCTGTTGCAGCAACCCATAAGGTTTCAATATATCGTTAAAACCATCCCGCAACCAGTTGTGCGTATAGATAAGGTTAACTATCGCTTTCTCAACTGAATTTTCAAATTTTGACTGCTTAATTGCTTCTCCAATATTCATAATACTAAACGCTACATTATTATACAATGGAGCAAAAATACCACTTTTTTTGTTGCAACAAATATTATTTAAAAAATTAAGCCTTGAAAAAGTTCAAGGCCTAATCTGTTTCACCCTATTAATCTTCTTCCACTGACGCACCGATAGCCTCGGCGGCAGGCAAAATTTCGGCATTCAATTTCGCACGGATTTTCCCTTCTATTTCCTGAGACAATTCCGGATTGTCCAATAAGAGTTGCTTGACTGCATCGCGACCCTGTCCTAGTTTGTTACTCTCGTAACTGAACCAGCTTCCGCTTTTTTGTACAAATCCAAGCTCAACACCCATGTCCAGAATCTCACCAATCTTGCTTATTCCCTGACCATATATAATGTCAAATTCCGCAGCACGAAACGGCGGTGCAACTTTATTTTTTACCACTTTCACTTTGACACGGTTGCCGACAATACTATCGCCGTCCTTAATCTGTGCCGCACGACGGATATCTAGACGAACAGACGCGTAAAACTTCAAAGCATTACCACCTGTAGTCGTTTCCGGATTGCCAAACATGACACCGATCTTTTCACGCAACTGATTGATAAATATGCAAATCGTATTGGTTTTGCTAATAGTAGCGGTCAATTTACGCAAAGCCTGGCTCATCAAACGCGCCTGCAAACCCATTTTGCTGTCACCCATTTCGCCTTCCAATTCACCTTTGGGAACCAAAGCGGCGACAGAGTCTATCACGACGACATCCAATGCGCCGGACAATATCAAACGGTCTGCTATCTCCAATGCCTGCTCGCCATAATCCGGCTGGGAAATCAAAAGATTGTCCACATCAACACCCAGTTTTTTAGCATACGAACTGTCAAACGCATGTTCCGCATCAACAATTGCACACATACCGCCCAATTTTTGTGCTTCGGCTATTACGTGTATCGCCAGCGTCGTCTTACCAGAAGACTCAGGTCCATAAATCTCCACGATTCTTCCCTTAGGCAAACCACCAACACCCAAAGCTGTGTCCAATCCAATAGAACCAGTAGAAATGATTTCTATTTCTGTATTGGCCTTTTCGTTCATCATCATCACGCTTCCCTTTCCAAAATCTTTGTCGATTTTGTCCATCGTGAGTTTGAGGGCTTTCAATTTATCTGCGTTGCTCATATATCAATATTTATTAGTCGGATTCAAAATGTAAAAATAGTTAATTTTTTTAGGATTAAACTAATTTTATTAGCAAAATTTATTTCTAGTGATTGGTCGTTGTGTCGCGGACAAAACGCATCGCTTCGATTTTCTTAAACCTAAACCACAACGTATCGCCCGAAATACGGTAATGCGAGACCTTGTCCAACGTTCCCACAAAAACAGATTCTCCTTGTCCACCATCGGTACAATTCATCATGGTCGTCGCCAACGGACTAAAATGGATAGAATCGCCCTGCCTCTGAAACGTTCCGGTAAAATTGTTGCAACCCGTTCCGCCAGTTACTTGCAGTTTGGACGTATCGAAAACCATAAACGGTTTGGTATTGGGATAAAGCCCGTCAAACGTAATCCTCGGTCCCGTAATATAATTGAGCCGCCATTTACCGTTCAACGTGTTGCTTTTTAGTACCACCTGAGGTTGTGCGACAGGAGCTTTTTTACTAAAACTATTAGTCACTTTACTAGTCACCTTGTTAATGGAGTCGCAAGAATTAACCCCAATACCAAACATAACCAGAACGCAACCGACAAAAACTTTTTTTCTATTCATACTCCACGAAAATAAAACAATATTAATAGCGCATAATACTTTAATTTGGATTAAAATTTAGAACCATTCCAACCTTTGGTTTCATAACTGCATCTATTCTTCCAAAACGTGCCAGTGGTAACAGAAGACATCATTCTCAAATGCAAGCAAAACGACAGACGCGCCCAAAAGTCGCTGTACGAGGCGACCGCACCCAAGCTCTTTCTCGTCTGCAAACGATATCTGCGACAGGACGCCGATATCCAAGCAGCGCTAACGGAGGCTTTTTATATCCTGTTTACAAAAATCCATCAGTTGGAAAATATGGAAGCGCTGGGTGCGTGGGCGAGAAAAATCACCGTCAATACTTGTCTGGGATTTATCCGAAAATCGAAAAAGTTCCTTCCGGAAAATGAGGACGTTGCCGATGTCAACGCGAGCAACAACACATCCGCACTGAACGATTTGCAGGAGAAAGATTTGCTCCGGCTATTAGAACATCTTCCTTCCGGCGCGAAAGCCGTTTTCAACCTTTATGCAATAGAAGGTTATTCCCACAAGGAAATCGGGCAACTGTTGGAGATTTCGGAAGGAACATCCAAATCCCAACTGAACTACGCCAAGTCCAAACTGCGCACGTTAGTCGAACAGTTTTATTACTCAAAACAAGATTAAAATGGAAACTAAAGATACATTACTGGAAGCCTTCAAAAATGCTGCGGAGAAAGAGCAACCCGTTGCCTTTCACGGCATGGAAGACATTTGGCAACAAATAGAAGCAAAACTCGATGAGGACGAAAACAAAAAAGTCGTTCCCCTTTGGAAAAAATGGTCCGTTGCCGCAACTATATTGATTGTATTGGGCATCGGAGGATTTGTTTGGATGAATAGCAAAACAGAGAATCCTCCTACCTCTGCCAATATAAAAAATCCAACTATAACTGCTCCAACCGTAGTAGAAGCAAAAAAAGATTCTATAGCCAATATCATCGGAAAAACTATAGTTGCGAACAACAAAAAAATCATTGTTCCATCCAGAAAACATATTGGACAAGATGCCGAAACGAGAACCACACATATTCTACGCAGAAGTAAACAAGAGGACCATGCTTCAAACAACAAAGGACATAACAATATAAAGATTACATCATCAGACATTGAAGAATTTGTGCCAATGCGAGATTCTTTGCAACCGACTCTTGCAAATAGCTCAAAAATAATCACCGAGCTTCCGCAACCCAATATAGCCGCAGCGCAGAATACTTTAAGCTATTTACAAGGACGTGTGGCTGGTGTTGCTATTACAAACAAAAAAGCCCAACTGCAAAATAATAGTTTGGATGAAGTTGTGGTTGTCGGTTACGGAACGCAAAAGAAAAAATCTTTAACTGGGGCAATCGCCGCTGCTCCATCAACAATAGCAAATCAAAATTCCGTAGTTACTGCAATGGGCATGCGAAAAGAATATAAAAATAATTCCGCATCCTCTTGCTGTTTAGAATTGAGGGATAAGCTCAACCATCAAGATGACTATCGTATGAACACTCAAGGATATATTGCGTCCACCGACTTAACAAATGCATTACAAGGAAAAGTTGCAGGTCTTAGCATCGCAGGCAATCCTAGAGCATCACAAAACATCCGGATACGAGGAATGAGTACACTATCCAACCATGAACAACCATTGTACATCCTCAATGGGATTGCATTAAAAAGCACTGATATATCGAGCATCAATGCCAATGATATAACCCACATTCAGGTTTTGAAAGGCGCTGCAACAGCCATTTATGGTTCGCGAGCTGCAAATGGAGTAATCATTATAACGACAAAAACACCCATTCAGATTCCCGTATCCAATACAGATGCCGAATCCTACGAAACCTATAAGGAAAATGATTTTACCAGTCCAGTATCAAGTCCGTTTTCTACATTTTCAATTGATGTTGACAACGCATCTTATACCAATATCCGGCGTTTTATAAACAACGGCCAACGAGTTCCAAAAGATGCCGTCCGTATTGAGGAAATGGTTAATTTTTTCAAATACCACACGCCTCAACCTGCGGACAATACACCTTATTCGATTCAGTCGGAATATGGTGTTGCACCGTGGAATCCACAACATAATATTCTGAAAATAAGCCTGCAAGGAAAAACAATTCCCGATGAAAATATTCCCGCATCCAATCTTGTTTTTCTGGTTGATGTTTCAGGTTCCATGGACGAATCCAACAAACTACCATTGTTGCAAGCCTCTTTAAAATTATTGGTCAATAAATTAAGAGCAAAAGACAAAGTCGCCATTGTCACTTATGCTGGCAATGCGGGATTGGTTTTACCAGCGACTTCCGGTAGCGAAAAGAAAACTATAATAGATGCCATCGACAATCTTTCCGCTGGCGGAAGTACGGCAGGTGGAGCAGGTATCGAACTCGCTTATAAAATCGGAAAAGAACAATTTATCTACAATGGCAACAACAGAGTCATATTAGCGACAGACGGAGATTTCAACGTGGGTGTTTCTTCGGACAAGGACATGGAGGAACTCATCAGCGAGAAAAGAAAAGACCATTTGTTTTTGACTTGTCTGGGATTTGGCATGGGTAATTATAAAGACAGTAAAATGCAAACGCTAGCACAAAAAGGAAATGGCAATTACGCTTATATTGACAACATCCAGGAAGCCAATCGTGTATTGGTAAAAGAATTTGGAGGGACTATGTTTACCATTGCAAAAGACGTGAAACTCCAAATTGAATTTAATCCATCACAAGTGACAGCCTATCGTTTACTGGGTTACGAAACAAGATTGTTGGCTGACAAGGATTTTGCAAATGATAGTATCGATGCAGGCGAAATGGGAAGCGGTCATACAGTTACAGCTCTTTACGAAATCATTCCGCATGGAATAAAAAGCGACAGCCTGTTCAAGGAAGTCACACATCCTCGATACTTACAAGCCAACAAAAGCAACGAAGGCTCTGAATTGGCATTTGTAAAAACGCGTTACAAGTTGCCCAATAGTGACAAAAGTACCGAACGGACTATAACAATAAAAACCAAAGCCGAAAACAGTTCCAGCGTTTCAAATGATTTTAGGTTAGCCACAACGGTTGCGTGGTTTGGACTCAAACTCAGAGATTCAAAACTCGTCCCCGACAAAACAACCGAAAGTATATTGGAATGGGGAAAGTCTGTCCAATACGACGATCCTGACGGTTATATTGCGGAACTGTTTCGGTTGATTGAGACACAACAACCTTAGACCACAAAAGCCTTCCGATAACGGAAGGCTTTTGCCAATATAAAAAACATACTATGATTAGTCTGCAATCTCTACCAATTCCAAGTCGAAAACCAAATCCTTTCCTGCCAATGGATGGTTGCCGTCCAGTACCACGGATTCTTCCTTGATTTCCGCTATCGTAACGGGGAAAGTTTGCCCTTTATCGTTACGCATATTCAACGCCATGCCCACTTGAGGTTGCATGTCCGGAGGAAACTGGTCTTTCGGAAATTCAATCAGCAATTCGTCCTGCTTAGGACCATAAGCTTCTTCCACGGGAATTGTAATAGTTTTCTTTTCGCCAACAGCCATTCCGGTAACGCCGTCGTCAAAACCTTTGATGACCTGACCACTGCCAATCGTAAATTCCAATGGTTCACGACCATCGCTGCTATCAAAAGTCGTATTGTCCGTCAATTTTCCGTGATAATGCGCTTTTACTTTATCTCCGGCTTGTGCTTGTCTCATATTAGAGGTTTTTCAATCAATAAAAGGCGCAATATAAGCCTTGCAGGCGGTTTTCTACTATAAATTTTAGTTAACTTCGACAGCACAAATCGTTTGTATGAAAAAAGTAAGTGTCTTATTGGTTCTCTTCTTATTGGTTTTCGGAAGGGGATTTAGCCAGGAAAATGAAAAAATAATTTTACCCGAAGGTATTTCATACAAATGGTACAAAAAAGCCTTGAAAACAAAACCCGGCGCTTACCAACTGAAACAGTATCTACCGCTGCTGAAAGGAAAAAAGGTTGCCATATATGCCAACCAGACAACTGTCATTGGCTCAACGCACCTAGTGGATTCCTTGAAAAAATTGGGCGTCAACATCGTAAAAATCTTCGGACCTGAACATGGTTTCCGTGGCACTGCCGACGCAGGCGAACACGTAGAAAGCTATATTGACAAGGAAACAGGCATCAAAGTCGTTTCACTTTACGGTGCGAAAAGTACACCGACGGCGACCGATCTCGAGGACGTGGACATAACGGTTTTTGACTTGCAGGATGTGGGTTTACGTTTTTTTACATACATACTTTCTTTGCAGCATTTTCTGGAAGGATGTATTGACAACAACAAACCCGTTATCGTATTGGACCGCCCCAATCCCAACGGCTTCTATATGGACGGACCTATATTGGACATGCGATATAAAAGCGGAGTCGGGCCTCAACCTATTCCTGTCGTACACGGCATGACGATGGGTGAGTACGCACAGATGATTGTCAATGAACACTGGCTACACACACAAAAACCTTATGAAGCTTCTGCCGTACAATTAACGATCGTAAAATGCAAGCATTACGACCACCGCTACCTTTATACACTTCCCGTAAAACCGTCTCCCAATCTACCTTCGATGTCCGCCATATATTGGTATGCATCAACTTGTTTTTTTGAAGGAACAAATTTCAGCGAAGGACGGGGAACAGTACATCCGTTCACAATGTTCGGACATCCTGACCTACCCAAAAATCTATTATCTTTCGTACCGTCAAGTCGCCCCGGAGCCAAAAGTTCCAAACTATATGGTGACACTTGCTACGGCTGGGATATTACGGAAACATCGACGCCTACGCATATTGACCTAAAATGGCTGATACAAGCCTATCGGCTTTTCCCGGACAAAAGCAAATTTTTCCTGATGCCAACAGACACCACGAAACCGGAGAATTTCTTTTTCAATAAATTAGCTGGAAACGACACATTGATGAAGCAGATAAAAAACAATGTGCCTGAAAATGAAATCAGGGCAAGCTGGCAAGCCGGGTTAGAAAGATTTCAACAGATTAGGAAGAAATATCTATTGTACAAAGATTTTCCTAAAATGCCAATCTCCAATTAGTTGTTGCCAAATTTTAGAATAGTTTTATTTTCTAGCGACTGGGAAGCATACGCCTTGATGTAGTTAATCAGCTTTTCCGAAGGCACAATGGCTTTTAAGCTTTTCATACCCTCAACAGCGGCTTTGAGTTCGTTAAACATTGCCCGCAGGACAGGGTCTCTCCGCAAACGCAGGACAAACTGCCGTTTTTGGGGAAAAGGCAATTCATTGTATAGAAACGCCAAAATAAATTCCTTTGTGTAAAATTTTTCCATACTTAATACAAAGTGTGACTATGTAGATAGATATTGATATAACAAATAAGAGCAAGCTTATAAAATAACGTACATTATCTTTTTATTATTGTCGTATGAAAAAGAAAAATATCTAAAAAAATCAATTCTATCAAATGACCATAGGAAACGGATGTTAATTAAACCTCACCTCTTTTCAAAAGCAGTATTTTCCTCGAATATCTGTGTAACTTTGTCCACTTTTACACAGATATGAAATTACTTCTAAGATACTTAAAACCATATAAATGGTTGATAATGATGGCTTTGCTATTTGCCGCCATCAATCAGGTTTTCTCCCTTCTTAATCCTTACATTTTCGGTAACCTTTTGATAGACCCTTATGCGACCAAAGCCGCGTAGTTCAGGCAAAAGGGGTTGAGTAACGAGTTTTACCACGGGATTGTCAAGGGATTGCTGATGATTATAGGCGTGGCGATGGTTTCGCGTATTGCGAAAGCTTTTCAGGATTACGTTGTGAATGTCATCATCCAAAAATTTGGCGCGACCCTATATACTGACGGATTGCAGCACGCACTGAGGTTGCCTTACCAAGATTTTGAGGATCAAAGAAGTGGTGAAACGCTGTCAACTTTGATAAAAGTACGAGCAGACTGCGAAAAATTTATTACCAATTTTGTCAATGTACTATTTGCAACCATCGTCGGCATTGTCTTTGTCGTCATTATAGCATTTCGTTTAAGCCCACTTTTACCACTGATTTATATTGTCGGTTCAATTGTATTGGCATATCTGACGAGCGTATTGAGCCGAAAAATAAAAGTCATCCAGAAAAATATCGTTCGCGACACCAATGCCCTTGCGGGAAGCACGACCGAATCGCTTCGCAATATTGAATTGGTAAAAAGCCTTGGACTTACACACCAGGAAATCAAAAGGCTCAATACCAACACGCTCAAAATCCTTCAGCTTGAACTCAAAAAAGTAAAAGGAATCCGCTCCATCAGTTTCATTCAGGGAACTTTTGTCAATTTTCTCCAGCAGTGTATCATGTTCTCCTTATTGTATTTTGTATTTAAGGACAAGATTACGGTTGGTCAGCTCATGATGATGCAATTCTATTCGTTTTTCATTTTTGGGCCATTGCAGGAACTCGGAAACATCATATTGTCCTACCGTGAAGCGGAAGCCTCACTCAACAACCTGCAAAATCTTTTCAACAAAAAAACAGAATACCGTCCAGCCAACCCCGAGGAAGTCGGCGCAATTGAGAACCTTCGTTTCAATAATGTAGTATTTCAACATCCAACTGCTAAAAAGCCCGCTATCAACGGTATTTCTTTTGAAGTAAAAAAAGGACAAACCATCGCTTTTGTCGGGCCATCCGGCGCCGGAAAAACAACGCTGGTCAAATTATTGGTTGGACTATATCATCCAACAGAGGGACATATCTACTACAACGGATTTGAGGACAATACCATCGATTTTGAGAACATGCGCCACCAGATTGGTTTCGTGACACAGGACACGCAACTTTTCTCAGGTTCTATCCGCGAAAATCTTTTGTTTGTCAACCCTACCGCAACCGACGAAATGATTAATGACGTTATCCGAAAAGCAGCCGCTCAAAGCGTGGTAGAGCGTGGCAGCAACGGATTGGAAACCGTTATTGGGGAAGCTGGGCTTAAACTTTCGGGTGGGGAACGCCAAAGACTTTCCATTGCCCGCGCATTGTTACGTCAACCGCGTCTGATGATTTTCGATGAGGCCACTTCCGCGCTTGACTCCATCACGGAAAAAGAAATCAGCGACACTATAAAAGAAATTGCCAATCAGCGTCAAAACATCACCATCATGATTGCGCATCGTCTTTCCACAATCATGTATGCCGATACTATATATGTACTCGAAAGAGGAAAAGTAGCAGAACAGGGCGACCATCACACACTACTCGAAAAGAAAGGACTGTACTACGCCATGTGGCGTCAACAGATAGGTGAAGTGGAAGAAACGGAATCTAGTGTAGAGCAACACCATTAATCGATACTTCTCGACAGTCTATCCCAAAAGGTTGCTTCATCGTACATATATAGTTAGTTTTGGATAAGATGTTTGCATGATATTTTATTACCTAACTTAAAAATACGTACCATGAAAAGCTTCCCAACTTATCTGCTACACACAATAGTATGCCTTGCAATATTGAGTTCCTGCTCAAAAAGCGATGTCATAAGTGATTCATCCTCAGATTCCGAAGGCGACGGAAACAGCACTAGTACGATAACCATTGACAGTACATTTACTTCAGGAACAGCCGAAGGCAAAAAAGACAGTGCCTACAATGCCGATGACATATTAGCCAATTCCACTTTCAGCAGTACGGTTTCCATTACATTTGGCAGTAGCGTTACTATCAGCAATCCTTTGGCAGGAAATGGAGTGACGATTACCCAAAGCGGTAACGACATAACGATAACATCAACAGTTTCGGGTGTTGCTTATAGCGTTTCCGGAACGACAACAAATGGTTCCGTAAAACTATACAGCGACAACAAATACAAACTTACCCTCAACGGAGCGTCTATTACCAATAGCGATGGACCTGCCATCAATATACAGTCCAAGAAAAGAGGATTTATCGTATTGGCGGACGGCACAACCAATACACTGGCAGACGGAGCGACCTATGCAACAGCAACTAGTGGCGAAGACCAAAAAGGAACTTTATTTGCCGAAGGCCAGATAATATTTTCCGGTTCAGGCAGTCTAAATGTTACGGGGCGTTACCAACACGCTATTGCCTGCGATGACTATATAAGAGTAATTAGCGGAACTATAACCGTTGCATCTGCAACCAAAGACGCCATTCATACGAATGATGCATTCATACAGGACGGAGGGACATTGTCACTTACTTCATCTGACGACGGAATACAAGTAGGTGAGGGTTATATTGTCATCAATAACGGTTCGCTGACTATTTCTTCCCAAGGAAAAGGAATCACTGCAAACTATGAAGATACCGATGCGTCCATCGACCCTTACGTCACAATCAACGGTGGCACAATCAATGTTACTTCTTCTGCAAATGAAGGTATCGAAAGCAAAAGTACCCTTACCATCAACAATGGAACGATAACGTGCAAAACCTATGATGATGGCATCAATGCGGAATCCGCTATCTATATCAACGGAGGGAATGTGTACGTGTATAGTACCAACAATGACGGTATCGATTCCAACGGAACGCTTACCGTAACAGGTGGACGGACTATAGTCATCGGAGCCAAGCAACCAGAAGCTAGTTTTGACTGTGACGCAAGGAGTTTTAAAATTACGGGAGGAACGATTTTGGGTATTGCCGGAGCGACAAGCGGTCCAACAGCAAGCGTATCTACAGTACGTAGCGTCGTATTGGGCACTGGGTCTGCCAATCAGATTATCCATGTAGAATCAAGCGACAACAAGGAAATGTTTACTTTCCTAGCTCCTGCTTCTTTCACGACGCTTATATATGCGTCATCCAAACTAGAATCGGGCACAACATATAGTATTTACACAGGAGGTAGCGTTAGTTCCAGTACGGAATTCAATGGTTTCTACAAAAGTGGAACGTACAACAAAGGAACAAAAGCGAGTACATTCACAACCACCGGAACAGTCACACAAGTGGGAGGTTCTATTAGCAGAGGTTAAAAGTTTTTTATTTACAAATAAAAACAAAAGCGATTTCTAATAGTATAGGAATCGCTTTTGTTTTTAATCATCCCTACGTCGGGAATTGTTCCACAAGAGAATATAGTACATCAATGTCGCAACCGAGCTAATCGCTGCGACTACATAAGTTCTGGCAGCCCATTTTAATGCGTCGGCAGCAAGTCCTTGTTCCTGCGGAGTCGTAACATGATTGGACTCCATCCATTGCAGCGCACGGTTACTCGCATCATACTCTACCGGCAATGTCACTAATGTAAAAAGCGTAGTCACCGCAAACAATACAATACCGACCAATAATATGGTCGGGTTGGCTCTTCCGAAAAGAAAACCAATACCAGCCAATATCACCCACTGCGACAAACGGCTGCTAATATTGACAACGGGAACAATAGCACTTCTAAACTTGAGTGCACTATAACCTTTTGCATGTTGCACGGCATGACCACATTCATGAGCCGCAACAGCCGCTGCGGCTACACTCCTACCAACAAATACATCGGAACTAAGGTTTACAGTTTTGTCCTGCGGATTGTAATGGTCAGAGAGCTGTCCATCGACAGACTGTATCTTGACATCATAGATTCCGTTGTCGTGCAGCATCTTTTCCGCAATCTCCCGACCGGACAATCCATTCTGCAAACCTATCTGACTATATTGGGCAAATTTGCTTCTCAACTTATTGGTGACGTACATACCTATCAGGAACATAACGCCAGCGATTACATAATATCCGATCATACAATATGCTTTTACAAAAGATACGTCAAATAATCTGCCATTGCCAAAACCTTCCGTTTGTTAACTATTCTTTCTCTAAAAAACGGCAAGAATGTCATTTAAGATTGCCCATTTTTCTCATATTGGCAGAATTCTTTTAGTTACCGAACTATTTATTTAAAAAAATATTTTGAAACTTTTATGAAAAACGCATGAAGCCAGCATCCAATTAGTAACCATTGCAATGGCTGAAGATTTTATTAACCATCTAAAACAAACAATATGGAAACCAATAAGATTCTGCAGGCCAATATACTTGACCTTATCTTCGACGGCAGGAACAAAGAATACGGTGCTTATGCACTTAGAAAAGACTATAGCAAACGTGTTATAACCTCACTAGGTATTGTATTGGGAAGCATTGCCTGCCTTATAGTCATCAATATAGTCCATGCTAAAAATGCGATGAGCCGAAATAAGCCAATCATAGACAAAACAGTTACGTTGATTGATGTCAAGACTAAACCTATTGACATTAAGAAAGATAAACCAAAAGAAAAGCCGCACCAGAAAACTGCAATTAGCAAAGTCAGCAAAGACCCTATAAAGCTGGAAGTAAAGAGCTACACCAGACCTAAGATTGTTGCAGATGAACTTTTTGACCCCAAGAAAAATGTCAAGAAAATAGATGAGTTAGTCAATACCAAGATTAGCAACTTTGACCAAATTGGGAAAAACGGAAATATAGTTGCCCCCATCATAAAAGTCGAAGGCGAGGGTGGCTCACATGCTGGAAGTCCTGACCCTTCTGACCATTCGGGCGGTGGCGGCACGGGAGAAGAAAACGGGAATGGAATATATAAAGACGTACAAAAAGAAGCTCAATATCCTACAGGTAAAGAAGGTTGGAGTAACTACCTACACAGAAGTCTCCGCTCTGATGTTCCAATGGAGAATGGAGCTCCTGTGGGACGCAACTATACAGTCATCGTTTCTTTCGTCGTTGATGTCGATGGCTCTATATCTAATGTGGTAGCCGAAAATGACCCTGGATATGGCACTGCCGCTTAGGCTGTACGAGCCATAAGAAATAGTGGCAAATGGATTGCCGCGATGCAAAATGGCAAGAAAGTAAAATACAGACAAAAACAACAAATCACATTTCAAGTTACGGAGGAATAGCTCTATATAAAAAAGGGGGACGAAATTTGTTCCCTTTTTTATAACCATAACACTATTCGGTTATTTTGAAATAATAGTTTGCATTGTAAGTCTGGACATATAGTTGGTTGAACTTAAAATCAATATAGCTCGGCGCAGACTTTACAAATATTCGTCCTACGGTTTTCCCTGAATACTTATTTATATAGTACAAATAATCTTTCTCATCCGTAAACCCATAACCCGAAACAACATATTCTCCCACAATTGTAAAATTGGAATTGGAAACCAATGGTTGACTGCGCCATAAAACTTTATTTGTTTTCAGGTCAATCGCTGTTACATAAGCATTTTTACCAAAGGAACTCGCAGCATAAGTTGGATGTGCAGTCGATACGTATAGTACGTCACGACTATCCATAAGTGCCCAAGTCAGTTGCTGATATACAAAATCTTCATCGCCAGATTTGGTCTTCGGAGCTATACTATAATTTCCGAAATCAAAGAAGTGCAGCACCTTCGTCCGCTCTTTATTTGTAATCAAAAGAAAACGACTTTCTGCAAAATTATTTCCATAAAAAAACATATTACAATTGATAAAATCAAGTGCTTTTGTCAATCGATAGTTTTTATAGTTTAGCGGAATTTCTTTAGGAACCGTATTTTCTTTGGATGCCTCTGAAGGAACGGAGTACTCAATCTTTCCCAAATGATTTTCTTCTATCCAGCTATTTAATGGCGTATCACTATTATCTGTTGACTCCAATAGTTGAAAATTGATTTTCTTTATTTTCTGTTTGGATGGAGCTATTAGACTGTCAAACGTGGGTTTCGGTAACACTATAGGTTCAATACTTTCAATATCCAATTGTTGCGTAGTATCTGCTATTGTTTGTTTTTCTCTAGCCATAACATCTGTAGCATTAACAGAAATCATGGTTGTAGATACCAACAGCGCAACTATCTTTATTAATTTCATAAAACAATATTTATCGATTACTTATTTATAGTTAAATGTTTTTTCAATACTATAACAGTTCACTCAATACTGCCTGTGCAGCCCATACTCTATTTCCCGCTTCTCTTGTGATAATACTATGCGAACTGTCCAATACTTCATCCGTCAGTTCCACGCCACGACGAACAGGAAGACAATGCATCACTTTTGCATTATTGGTTGCTTTTAGTTTTTCCAATGTCAATAACCAACTGGAAGCATCTTGTCCGTCATACGTTTTGCCGTAAGCACCATTCCAATCGTAGGAACTCCAGTTTTTTACATAAACAAAATCCGCATCTTTCAATGCTTCTTCCTGATTATGCACAACCGTTGCGCCTTTCATAAATTCCGCTGCCAAATCCATACCAACAGGATTAGCAACTATGAAATCTGCTTTACCCCATGCGGTGATCCATTCGCAAAAACTATTGGAAACCGCTTGTGGGCATGGTTTGATGTGGGGTGCCCATGTATGGACTATTTTCAAACGTTTGTTGCTATCAATAGGATTTTCTTTCAACGTTTCCTTTATAGTGATGATATCCGTCAAGCTCTGTAATGGATGCCTGGTCGCACTTTCCAGACTCACAACAGGCACACCACAATGCTTAATAAACTCACTAATGTATAGTTCACTATAGTCTTCATTTCTATCTTGAAGAGATGGAAATGTACGGATGCCTAATACATCAAAATAACTTCCCAATACAGGAGCCGCCTCTTTGATATGCTCAGCTTTATTACCGTTCATAACAACGCCGTCAGCAAACTCAAGCTGCCAACCTTCCTTGTCAATATTGAACACTATAACATCCATACCGAGGTTTTTTGCAGCAATCTGCGTACTCATCCTCGTTCGCATACTAGGATTCAAAAACAACAAACCAAGACGAATGTGTTTGCCTATAGTCTCATCCTTGAATCTATCAAGTTTGTATTGTAAACCTTTATTCGCTAAAGCATCAATATCAACTACATCATCAGCCTTAGTAAAAACTTTCGTTTGTCGGCTACCTATTTGTGTGTATTTTAAAAGTTCTCCAACTATTGATTTTGCTGGAAATATGTTATTGGACATTTTACAAAGTAAAAATTAAAAAGTAAAAAACATTCAATCACTACGATGAACGTTGCGAGGAAAAATATCATTCTCCAATATAAATTTTCATATCATAGACATGAAAGACTATAATTTTACCTTACCACATTTATGTTACAACTACGCTTCTGCTAACTTTTCCTCTTTCAACTCAACTATACTTTCTTTTAATGCTTCGATAAACTCATCAACTTGTTTACGTGAAATCGCTAAAGACGGTAAAAGCCTTACTACGTTTGGCTTTGCAGCTCCCGTAAAGACAAAATGCTCGCTCAGCAAATGAGCGCGCAGATTTTTTAGTTCTTCCGGTACGTCGAAACCAATCATCAATCCCTCACCTCTTACATTTTCGATTTCAGGAATGGATTTCAAACGATTCATCAAGTAAGTACCGCGAGACTTTGCCTTTTCAATCAGGCCCTCATCTTCAATCACTTCCAATACAGCCAACGCTGCAGCACAAGCCAAAGGATTTCCACCAAAAGTAGTGCCCAAAGATTCTAGGGTCGGTTTGATATAAGGTGCTATAGAAATAGCCCCAATAGGAAAACCATTTCCCATTCCTTTTGCCATACTATAAATATC
>JAATFC010000234.1 GCA_015655435.1 Chitinophagales bacterium
GATACGCATGGAATAATCCTGTGAACCGAAAACTTGCGCCTGCGCTACTCCGGGAATACGCTGAAGTTGTGGGATGATATTTATTTTCACATAATTCTGTAAAAACAGTTCATCGTATTGGGAACTATCCTCGCTGGAAAGTCCCATAAACATAATAAAACTGTTCTGTACTTTCTGCGTGGAAATGCCCGCCTGTATTACTTCCTGTGGAATCTGGCTAGTTGCTTTCGAGACTCTGTTTTGCACGTTTACCGCAGCAATATCCGGGTCTGTTCCCTGTTTGAAAAAAACAGTTAATGTCATGCTTCCGTCGTTGCTGGAGTTGGAAGTCATGTACGTCATGTTTTCCACACCGTTGACAGCTTCCTCAATAGGCGTCGCTACGGAACGCGCCACAACTTCCGAATTGGCTCCAGGATAAGAAGCCGTTACCTGAACGCTGGGTGGTGCAATATCTGGGAAAAGATTGATAGGCAAGGAGAACAAGGAAAGTACTCCCAATAAAAGTATAATGATGGAAATAACGGTGGAAAGTACCGGTCTTTCTATGAATTTCTTTAGCATATATACAAGTTTGTCCAATACGAGTCCAATACCCGTATAGATTTTAGGTTAAATATTGAGCAATATGTTTTTGAAAGATGCCCTCCTAAAGTGGTCTGGCTTTTAGGAGACTATCCGATGCAAAAGGAACTGGTACGATTTTCATGTCATCGTGCAGATTGGCCGTACCGCTGTAGATAATCTTGTCGCCGCTTTTAACTCCGTCCGCAACGAAATAGTAATGGCTTGTTTTGCCTGCTATCTTTATTGGTTTACTAGCGACTTTGTTGCTGTCACCCAATACGAATACAAACACTTTGTCCTGTATCTCAAAAGTAGATTCCTGTGGAATGGTCAACACTTCATTTAAATTTTGTGGAAGCCTTATCCTACCTGTGTTTCCGGTTCTTAGCATTCCGCCTTTGTTGGGAAATGCAGCCCTCAACGTGATAGCTCCAACAGTCTTGTCAAATTGGCCTTCCACGACACTTACTTTTCCTTTTTCGGGGTAGATACTGTTGTCTGCTGCAATCAACTCGACGGCAGGAACGTTTTTGATTTTTTCTTCCAAAGTATTGCCGGCGTATTTGTTTTTGAATGCGATGAAATCTGGCTCACTTAAGGAAAAATAAGCATACATCTCACTCACGTCGGACAGTAATGTCAGCGGCTGTGCGTCGCTTTTGGAAACAAGACTTCCCAACTTGAATGGAATCCTGCCAATATAGCCGCTCACGGGAGCTTTTATCAATGTATATCCCAGGTTTATTTTCGCACTGCCAACGGTTGATTGTGCTTGAGCTGCGAGTGCTTTTGCAGAGGCAAATTCTTCTTTAGCTGTTGCTAGTTGGACAGGGGAGATGACTTTGGCTGCTACCAGAGGAGTCAATCGATCGATTTCCACCTGAGCTTTTTGCATATTGGCTCGAGCCGCGCCTAATGAGGCATTGGCATTGCGAACCTGTTCATTGTATACGCGGGAGTCGATACGAAATAGAGGTTGCCCCGCAGATACGAATGCTCCCTCATCCACAAAAATCTTGTCCAGATATCCATCAACCTGTGGACGGATTTCCACATTTACCTTTCCTTCAAGAGCGGCGGGAAATTCTTGATAAACGACTGTAGAAGAATTACTTATGGTAAAAACAGGCAAAGCTGGCGGTGGCGGTGCTTGTTGTTCGCTTGATGCTGCGGAGCTACTGCAACCGTATTGGGCGAATGTTGCAGCTATAACGGCTACAACTATTAGTAATCTCATGGGGCTGTTTGAAAATATGTTTGACATGGAAGTTCTATTTTTTATGTTATTAGCGTGCTTAGTTGAGATAGTCATTGATTTTTAATTGGTTATAATAATATAACATTGGTAATTAATCTAACGTTGTTAAGTAAAGTTCAAATGAATAAGACAGGAATGGTGATTTGACGGAATCATTTTTACGGATTGATAGGTGAGAGATTATATTTAGGATTACAACAGTCGGATAGGAATTATGGAACGCCTATACGCCTAAATTAATGTTCATAAATAATCTAACGACGTTAAGTAATCATGAAAAAAATTATTGAATAGAATTAGTAATTGCATGGATTGCATTGTCAAATACTTCTTGGCTGATTGCATCCGGAACTGCATCTGGCTTTACCAAATTTATCGAAACAAGTCCATGAACTACAGACCAGTACGTATAATATATCTTGCAAATATCAGACTCTTCTTTGCCTTTTACACCGGGAAAAGTCTCGATAACGTCCCAGATAAGTTCAGCCGGTAGCTCGAAATCATGCCCTTTTTGGTTAAACTGACAACAGTTGACTTCCACGCCGAACATTAACTGATAAAACTCTTTTTCCGCAAAGGCAAAATCCCAATAAGCCCTCCACATTGCCGTGATTTTTTCCTCAGGCGTATTGCATCCAACAACACGCTCCTGTATTAGGAGAGAGAGCTTCCGATAACCCATTAATGTCAACTCTTCGAGCAATGCTTCTTTATTGGCAAAATATTCGTAGATGATGGGAGCCGTATAGTCTATCTTGTCCGCTATTTTTCGCATACTAAGAGCCTGCCAGCCTTCACCACGGCTAATGTCTATTGCCGCAGCGAGGATTTTGCAACGCGTCTCCTCCTTGAGTCTTAATATACGATCCTTGCTTGCCATTGTTTTACAGTCGTTACTTTATCTAACACTGTTAGGCAAAGGTAAAAAGGAAAACATTAATCCACCAAAAAAAATTGCAAATCATTTTTGCAAATTATATTTTTCTCAATGTGTAGACTATCAATGGCGGAAGCCTATTAGCTTAGATAATGATGGCAACTATATCGCTGTATGGTTAGCACAATCGCTTGTGCAAACGAATATTTGAAATAAAATAGTTTAGAATACAATTGTATTTTGTTATTTTCACTTTCAAATGTCAATCTCTTAATTATGAACAAAATATCAATTTTATTTTTCCTAGCGTTGCTTACTCAAATGGATTTTGTATTTGCCCAAAAATCAATTCCCCTTTATCCAGATAACAAAATTCTTTTTGCAAAAGAAGGTACTGATATTCCGCAACTGACTTTATACGCTCCTGAGAAGAAGAAAAGCGATATTGTCGTGATTGTTTGTTCGGGTGGGTCGTATCATGGAAGAGCTAATAATCAGGAAGGTATTCCTACCTGCAAAAAACTCAACGAAGCGGGCATAACCGCATTCCTATTGGATTATCGAGTTCCCAATGCATCCAAAATGGAACACAAAGATATCGTACCCTTAACGGATGCCCAAAAGGCAATACAGTATGTAAGAGAAAACGCGAAGCAATACAAAGTAAATCCGCACAAGCTTGGTATAATAGGCTTTTCCGCAGGTGGTCATCTGGTAACTACCGTAGAGACACATTTCGACACAACTGCATTGGATAATCCGAAGAAAACTAGCTTGCGTCCTGATTTTGTAGTAGCGGTTTATCCTGTGGTAAGTTTTGCCGACAGCCTTACTCATCTGGACTCACGCAAGAATCTGATAGGTCCGGATATTACTCCGGATAGAATAAGAAAATATTCCAATGAACTGAACGTAACAGAACAGACACCTCCGACATTTATCGTTTCCGCTGTTGATGATAAAACTGTAATAGTCAATAACAGCCTGTATTTGGAAGCGGCCATGAGGCAGCACCGAGTTCCCGTACAGATGTTCTTATATGTACATGGCGGCCACGGTTTTGGAGTTAATAACAAAACTGCGAC
>JAATFC010000286.1 GCA_015655435.1 Chitinophagales bacterium
CGAACCGATACATCAACAATTGGCGTACAAAATACCTACAAGAATTACCTTACGACCTTATTTAAATTAACCGGTACAGATGCCGCAATTGCCGCTAAAAATTCCGCAACCGTTTATAACATTGAAAAGCAATTAGCCTCCTCCCATAAGACTGTGGTTGAACTTCGCGATGTCCAGGCAAATTACCACAAAGTTGCTTTGGATAAAATAGAAAAAGAACAACCGAACATCGGCTGGAAAGCTTTTTTCCAAAACATCGGCGCAAAAGCGGATTCCGTGGATATGGAGCAGCCTGAGTATTACGCAAAACTCAACACACTGCTAAAATCTGTTCCAATTGCCGACTGGAAACTCTATCTCAAAGCGCACGTACTAAGTTCTTATCCCAATCTGCTGAGTAAAGATTTTGAAGACGCCGCTTTCTCTTACAGCAAAATATTGAGCGGACAAAAGAAACCGCGTTCGCGTTTGGAACGTATTGCGAAAAAAACAGATGCCGATTTGGGCGATGCTTTAGGTCAATTGTATGTGGAGAAATACTTCCCAGCGGAAGCCAAACAAAGAATTGACGAACTGATCAGCAATCTTGTAAAAGCCTATTCTAACCACATCCAGAAGCTCGACTGGATGGGCGATACAACCAAGAGAATAGCAATTGAAAAACTAAACGCTATCAGCAGAAAAATTGGCTATCCCGATAAATGGCAAGAATACAGCAAAGTAAATATCGACAAAACAAAATATTTTGAAAACACTATTGCCTGCAACCAAAATAATTTCGATTATATGCTTTCGCAATTAGGAAAACCGGTAGATAAAAGTATTTGGGGAATGACCGCATCAACGCTGAATGCTTATTACGACCCATATCACAACGACATCAATTTCCCGGCAGGAATTTTACAATATCCATTCTTCGACAAAGATGCCGACGATGCCGTCAACTATGGTGGAATCGGGGCAGTAATCGGACACGAAATTTCGCACGGATTTGATGACCAAGGTTCACAATACGACAAGATTGGAAATATGAAAGATTGGTGGACAAAAGACGACAAAACCAGATTCAATGAAAAAGTTGTGCAAATTCAGAAATTATATGACGGATTTCCTGTTTTCAAGGATTTGAACATCAACGGTAAATTGACAACCGGCGAAAATATTGCAGATTTGGGTGGAATTACTATTGCATACGATGCCTTCAAAATGACCAAACAAGGAAAAGGCAATGAGAAAATTGACGGTTTCACACCCGACCAGCGTTTCTTTTTAGCCTATGCCAATAGCTGGAGAACAAAAATGACAGATGAATTAACGCGTCAACAAGTCCAAACAGATCCGCACGCTACCGCTAAATGGCGCATTAATGGACCATTGATGAATTTTGAGCCTTTTTATACAGCCTTCAACGTAAAGCCCAGCGATAAAATGTACAAAGAGCCAAAAGACAGGATTAAGATTTGGTAAGGCATTAATCGCAGAAAACATACTGGAAAACCAAATCATACTGACTGACTATAATTCACTATGTAAAGAATATTCTTCCCGACTGGTATCATCACGCTGCACTCTAATATTCCTATTAGAAAAAACCAATCGGGGAGAATATTTATATTTGGGTAAGTTAATCACCTAAATATATTGACATGTGGAAAAAAATAGGCGTTTTTCTATTGGGAATATTGGTGATCCTTTTGTCAATATGTGGTGTTAGATATTTTCTTTCCAAATCCATCCAACCCAACGTAGCAACACAAGCGGACATTCCTGTCCGTGACAGTGCATTGAGTATTTTCCAAAAAGGAATCCAATATCAAACTATTTCATACGACACGTTACCTCCCGACAGCATTGCATTCACACAGTTTCAGCAATTCTTAGCGGAAAAATTTCCTTTGGTTTTTCAGCATTTGGAAAAAGAAACTTTTGAAAAATACACACTATTGTTGAAGTGGAAAGGAACACTGGCCAACGACTCTCCCATCGTATTGATGGCACACCAAGATGTCGTTCCCGTTGACCCGCTGAGTTTGTCACACTGGAAGTCTGAACCTTTTGGCGGTAAAATCATTGGAGACACTTTGTATGGACGAGGCTCCGTCGATGACAAGTTTTGTTTGTTCGCTATATTGGAAGCAACGGAAATGCTTTTGCAGCAAGGATTTCAGCCTAAGAGAAATATTTTCCTCGTATTTGGACACAATGAAGAGAAACTAGGTTCTGGAGTTGCGACATTAGTGGACTCATTGCAAAAACGAAATATCCATCCGAAATGGGTACTGGACGAAGGCGGAGAATTTACCGAAACTGTTCCCGGTCTAAAAGGCAGAAAGGTTGCACTTATCGGCACAAGTGAGAAAGGCTATCTGTCCGTACAACTCAAGGTGGATATGGAAGGAGGGCATTCTTCCATGCCTGCGCAGCAAACTGCCATTGACGTATTGATTGCAGCCATACAGAATATTCGTACACATCCGTTCCCTGCGGGTTTCAATAGTTCCATGATTGGCTTTATGGATTATCTAGGACCGGAAATGTCAGCTACTAATAAATTTTTTGTCACTAATCGTTGGCTATTCAATAGTTTGCTGTTAAAAATTTATAGAAAGTCCGCTCCCGGAAACTCACTCATCAGAACATCTATTGCCCCGACTATAATCCAATCCGGCACAAAAGAGAATGTCATTCCCAATATAGCTACAGCGACAGTCAACCTACGTATTGCGCCCGGTACTACTATACAGCAAGCCTTACAACATCTACAGAAAAGTGCAAACGACAGCCGAGTTTCCATAACGCCAATCGGCATAGGAAAAGAAGCGTCCAATATTACAGATACACGTTCAGAAGGATTTACACACCTGACTATGTGTATACAAGAAAACTATGATAGCGTATTGGTTTCTCCTTATTTGATGATAGGCGCGACTGACGGTAGGAAGTTTGAGACTATATGCAAAAACGTTGTTCGCTTCTCACCCGTAACCGACTTAAAGGGAATGCACGGCATCAATGAACGAGTCGGTATTGACGAATTCAAAAAAGGAATAGGATTGTACTATAGAATATTAAAAGAGGCTCAATAGACTAACAATGCTCTTTACACTATAACAATCGCCCCTCTATTGACCAAGCTTGATCAATATTTTGGAACGTAAAGCAGTTCCCACTGAAGAGGTTTTCAATCGTAGGGAACAATCAACCCAATCAAGAGATTTTACAAGCAATTTATCTTTATTGCTTGATGTGTGCATATACACATCATTAGCCAACAGAATCTTATTTTCTGCATTTACATGGCCACTATATTTTTCCATAAACAATTCTATGTTAGACAAACAGTCCTTCCAATTTGCCTGATATTTATAGAACTGAATTTTAGCATATAATAAAACTTCTTGCGAAAAGTCAGGACATAAAGAATCTAGTCTTTTACTAAGAATATTCCAGTCCGGCTCTTTCAGATAATATCTAAAATTTTCCACCTGTCCACGTCCTTTGAATATAAAGCCGTTGGCAACATCATAGAAAACGACTTCCCTCACCTTGTCAGAAGATATTGGGTCATTTGTTATGTGGTCGTATTCGCTATAATGTTTGGCCAATAGTTGATATGCCGTATCTTTCATCACTCTGGACATCTCGCCTAGAAATTTGATTTTCTCTATATTGGATTTATTGTTGTTTGTTGCATGTAGGTATTCCTTAAATATCCGATCGGAGAAAAGATATTCACCAGCATAAAAAGCAGCAATAGAAAGATTCTTTAATTGTGCATCTGAATGATTTCCTTTTTCATAACCATCAAGCAATTTGTAGTATTGTTTGTCTTTGTTTAATGTCCCTTTTATAGTCTTGATGAAACCTTCCGTTCCAGCTTTGGAATCCACTCCAATAGTTTTCGCTAATGGTTTTCCATCAGAGTCAAATATGAGCATAGTCGGGAAAGACTTGATATTATATTCTCCCAACATTTGGTGTGCATCGGCATATCAAGACTTGATAAAAGCATTGTCATGAGTCGATGAGTCAAATTGTATACGTACCGAAACAAAGTTGTCGTTGACCAACTGTCCAACTTTTTCGTCGGGGAAAATTTGACGATCCAGCCAACGACACCACACACACCATGTAGTATAGCAGTCCACAAAAATATTTTTCTTTTCCGTTCTCGCTCTCGCCTTTAACTGCACCCAGTTTGAGTCATTCACAAATTGAATACCATGAGACTGAGCATATACTAAAACGGGAAACAACAATACAACTGTCAACAGATATTTCATTACCACAACTATTTAAGTAGAGATTGGATAACATTGAGCGGTATCGCATTCTTAAGTACCATCTGTAGTTGTCCGTGATTGTTAACACCGGAATAAACTACATACGTGGAAGATACCATTCCCACAAGGTTGCCCTTTTGATTCACAATAGGAGCACCACTGGAACCACCCGAATAGTCAGCAGAAATACCCATCGTATATTTCAACGGGGACGAGGGTTTCGACATATCAACTCGTCTTACGTAATTCCTCGACACTATTCCTTCAGAGAAGAAATAATAGTTGTTTTCAGGATTGGAAACACAATACACTTTCGAACCGACGGGCGCGAGCACCCCTAGCGGAATAGCCGTCAAGGATTTTGCGTCTGAACGAATTCGAAACATTGCAACATCGTTTGACTCATCACTTCCCAGCAATTCATCTATAAAAAAAATAGTACCATTATAATTCTCCACAAAATAGAAAGTGCTATCGTCGATCTTTGTTTTTTGACTCTGGATAATACTTCTCAATACATGAAAATTAGTAACACATAATCCATCTTCACTTATAGGATAAGCAGACGCAATAATCTCCGGCTTATAGTTTCCATTTTTATCTATAGTAAAGACTCCTACTAATAAAACAGATTTTTTCACTTGTTGATATATCTCTTCAGGGGAAAGATTTTTGGTATTTGCAACCGGCAGTCTACTACTTTTTGCTGGATGTTTACCTATGCTGCTGGAAAGCTGCGTAACGGATCTGGGCGGAGTCTTTTCCAACAAGACATTAATCTTGCTGGAAAGGCTCGCTGTATATGTAGTATCTGCTATAAAAAACTCATCTCCACCATGAGAAACGGATTTGACCTGAGCCTTTACCGACAAACATAGCATTATCAGAAAAATCAGCGTAATCACCTTTAAATAATCACGTCCTATTGTTGTTGCTATTTTACCCATTTACTTAATTCTTTTTGTAGTTCCTCACCTCTCAAGTCTTTAGCAATTATCTTGCCTTTGGGATCCAACAAGAAATTAGCAGGTATTGCCTCTATCGCATAAGAAGCCGCCACCGGACTACCAAATTCTTTTAAGTCGGAAAGCTGCGTCCAAGGCAACCTGTCATTGTTAATTGCCTGAATCCATCTCATCTTAGCGCCCGGCTTGTCCAAAGAGATACCAACGACGGTAAAATTATTTTCTTTATATTGGTCATACGCTTTACGTACATTGGGATTTTCAGCGCGGCAAGGTCCACACCAGCTCGCCCAAAAATCAACCAATACATACTTACCTCTAAAATCAGTCAAATTTACCACCTTTCCTGCCGTGTCTGGCAATGAAAAATTAGGAGCGATATTACCGACTTGAACAGCTTTCATATTGTTCAATTTGGTCAATATGGCTTTACCAAAATAAGATTCGCGAATCGGTGAACTCAGCGTATTGTATAGTTGCGAAACTTCGTTCAGCGGCATCGTAAAATACAAATTAGGAATATTATAAAGACTGATATAACTGTTAGGATGTGTTTTTATATAGTCTATGGTAACACTATCATAAGAATTGGTGACTGTATCCAGTTGTTTGTATATATAATCAAGGTTAGCGCCCTCTTTCTCCTTTATTTTCCTAATCATCACGAGCGTATCACGTCTTGACTTAAATGGTTCGTGAGCCACTCTCAACACATGACCATCATCCTGTGTCTGAGATCCTTTTATAGTCCAACCCATCGGTTTTTTGAAATCACCATCCATCGTAATATTGCTGTTCTCTAGATAAAAACCTCTTGTAGGATAATAATCTTTTGCTCGAGGATACAAATATGCCAAGGCCGGATCCTGTACACTTCCTTTGAATGTAAATGTCCCATTAGACACATCTGCAGAATCAAAAATCTTATCATCATTGTACCAATACTGTATAAACACTTTCTTGGTAGGCCAATTGTCAATATGTGCCGTTACCGTAAAAGACGGTTTGTTTAATTTAGAATTCTGCGCTTTACTTATATTATGCATGACGGCGCTAAATAAAAACACCATAAAAACTGAACACTTCAAAACTTTCATTTTTTGTTATTTATTATTTTATTATTTAAATATCAGTCTATTCGTATGCGTCGATTTCTGCTATCGACGTTTGTCCATACGTATACGTACTTTTTACTACGTTAAACCTAAAATACTTTGCGGTAACGGATTGATTGAATCCTACATATTTATAGTCTGGATTAGATGCCGAAGTGCCGGATTTGGTTGCCGTACCGAAATAATAGCCTTCCTGCTTCCAAGTAATACTATCCGCACTCGAATAAACAATCATACGAATAAAGTCCCGGGCAACCGTTGCGTATTGCGGAGTGAAGCGAAATCCTTTTACCGTATGGGTTTGCCCCATATTTATGGTGAGTGATTGTGGAGTAGACAGCAATGAAGCCCAATAAGTAGACGCACTATTATCTATGGCATTTTTAGGAAAGTTAGCCGTATAGTTAGTACCGTCCGAGGAACTAGCAGTCCAGCTAGATTTGGAAATAGACGTTCCTGTTACGGTCCTATTCAGCGAGTCTATATTGTCAGATTCCAAATGGTTAATCGTAAACCCGACGAAAGCTAACCTTGTTGCTGCAGTATCCGGTGTAACCGCAGACGTATCGTTGCCTGGATCATATACCTCTATCGGCAGAACATATGTTGTATTATATTGAAATTTAGAATAGTCCGTAAAATTTACCTCAAGACTATCAACCGAGTTGAG
>JAATFC010000150.1 GCA_015655435.1 Chitinophagales bacterium
CCATCTGCGGTATTTAACCATCCAATAGATTTAGTGGGTGCAAGTATATCAGTATTCACAATATCGGCAGTATGCGTATTTTTTTTCCCATAATAGAAAAAATAGCAATGGCGATACCTATTATCAAGAATAAAGAGGCGGCAACCCTCGAGACATAGAACAGTTTTTTCCTAAAATGAGGTTGTTCATATTCTGGCTGTATTATATTCTGCAGCATCTCGTTTTTCTGTTCTTCCGTGAAAAAGACATCGTCTTTCATCTGGAAGTAAACCTTCTTCATCAAACTATTCAGTTTGCCATTCTGGTCTGCCGCTAGTAAAAGCTTCATTAACTCAGGAATATCGTTCTCTTCAATTTTATGGTTACACCATTGTTCAAAAAGATAATCCATCCTTTCCTGTTCTGAAAGATTATTCATGGATAAAGCAATCTGTTTTTAGAGAAATAATTACAGTGACAAATACATTCTGAATGTAAGACGCAGAAAATAGGGAAAAGGGGTAATGGAAAGCAAAAAATCAAAAAAATATTTTCATAAAACATATTAACCACCCGGCAATCGTAGTTTGCTTCACTTTTGAAGCAATGAAATGAGTGGCATGTTGTAGGTGCTTTTTCACGGTTTCCTTGGATAGCCCCATTTGTTTAGCAACCTCATTATAAGAGAACCCCTCACGACGGTTAAGTATGTATGCCCGCTTTTGTTGTGGGGGCAATGATTCAATGGCATTTTCCATCGCCTTGTATCTTTCTTCCATATCATCATCACCTTCCACCAAGGTCAGTGAGTTCACCATCTTTGCATAATTCAAACGCTCATTGATTACCTTTCTTAATACAGATATTGCACGATTACGAGAAACTACAAACAACCATGCTTTTATATTACCTACATTCGGCAACGACTCTCGATTTTGCCATATCTTTAGGAACACATCCTGCACAATTTCTTCCGCCATCTCACGCGAATGGGTCAGCCTAAAAATATATACCCCCAGCACATCGCTGAACTCGTACATCAGTTGTGCAAATGCTTTCTCATTTCCACGAGCAATTTGAGCAAACAGCTCCGTTTCCACCAATCTTTCATTATGGCTATACATGGTCAAAAACAGGATTAAGACATCTTATACTGAAATTACATAAAAACAGAGTCTGATAATCATTGTACATATCTATATGACTCTTATTTAAATAAATTATATTACTTTAATTTCAATTCTACTTTGTTTACTTAGTAACTCTTTCATCGTTGTTTTGCAATCAATAGAGTACGCTTTTAAAGTGAAAAGGACGATAAATCAACATTTTTACAATATCTAACAAGGAAGCAATCTCTTTTTCTCATTTATATAAAACGAGAATTATTCTTTTACTAGTCAGACTAAAAGTATACTATTGATATATAACAACCATCCCCGACTATCTGCAAAATAGAATTTCCGCAATGCCTTGTCATTATCTTAATGTTTAGAGTTGAGTAATCATCAATATTGCCCTACAAATCATACGGGATAAGCAACTTCAATGATTACCCAAATACATCCAGAATATTTATAGAATCGTATTCTGTACTGCAATACTCCATTGAAACATATTATCGGTGGACTCATCCAAAATAATCTGGCTCTGGAATAGTAATAGATTAGTTTATTCTACTCAAATTTCACATTCACAATCTCTGCGCCTATTATTTTGACAGGACCTAACAAGCCTGACTTTCGAAGCTGTTTTTCAGCCTCCGGTTTATCAAATTTTATAATGTTCGTTTGGGTATGTCGTTGGATTTTTTCTAATTTTCCGTCACCTATTAATCTGTTTGCCTACAAATTGGTTAAGCCAATTTTTATTATGTTCTTGCCAGGTTTTATAGCTGAAGTAATATCTATTTTGAAAGGGAATGTCCACAGCACGCCTATATTTTTACCATTCATCTCAACGGTATCCAAATCTTGTACATTTCCTAAATCAAGAACATGGTTTCTTTTTTCAACTTTATTAATAATGAATGCTTTTTGATAAATTACTTTACCTGAAAAATATTTTATATCGTCATTATCAAAATCAGTCCAAGACCTCAAATAAGCAATAATCCTATTCGGTACATTTTGATTAGCGCCCTTGAATGTCAAAAACTATATCAATTTGAATTAATTTAATATTTAATACTAATAATTTCCACGGGGCCTAATAAACCGGAAGACTGAAGTGGGGAATCGCTCTTCCATGGATTAACCGTCGTCCAAGTTTTCCGTTGTTCAGGGACTAAATGCTGATCGCCAATAAGACGATTTTGCCAGTTATTGACGACTGTTATTTCCAGTTCATTCCTTCCAACCCTTAAAAATTTGGTAATATTCAGGCGGTAAGGCGTAGTCCATACACCGCCTATATCCTTTCCATTCAACCTGACTTTTGCCATGACCATGACCTTTCCCAGATCAATGTATAGTTCTCCTTTTGGTAAACTGTTCAGATTGAACTCCTTGACATAAGTAGCCGACCCTGAAAAATATTTAATACTATCGTTAGGCGAATCCTTCCAATCTGCCAAATTATCCAATGCAACTTCATTGGTCGGACCTCTTCTGTCCTGTTGAAATCTCACTTTCCATGCAGCATTGAGCGAAATCACCTTTTCATTTTCAGGAAAATTTGATGTAGCGACAGCTTTTTTTGAGCTATGACGGAATACTATAAATGCACTACCGTTGCTGTCCAATTGCAATGGAACGACTGTCCTGTTATCCGACTGTTTGAAATTCGGAAGTATCCTCGTTTCGCCCGTTACTGCATTCCATAATTCCGGTTTCAATTCTTGTCTAACCCGAAAGGCTCCTTCAAAATCTACTTTTTTTGAAGACTGGTTAGATAGAAAATAAATGTCCCCATCTCCCAAAGAACGATGAACAAAAAGAATTGAGTCCGTCAATGTATAAAAATCAGGATTCACGCCTAGACCTTTAAGTACATCATTTATAGGAATATTACGTTGATACACACGGCCTTTGCCAAACCAATCAGATGCAAACATCTTTTTGCCCAAAATAGCGATCTCTTTATCGGCATTGGGATATCCGGTTAAGCTAGGTGAATACGTCGGAGCATGCCCATAAATTGGCAAACCTTCCCGAACAAACTGCGATAGCTTTTTTAGAACCTCTGGCCGCATGGATTCTTGATCGGGAAGAACCAACAAACGATACTTCATCCCACCGGGCAGTACCAAAGAGCCATTTTGAACTTTTGCCTGCTGCAACAACACTTCGGCATTGATGTAGTCAAACGAATATCCGAAAGGCAAAGTAGGATCCTGCACGCCAGTCATCTTGGGAGCATCTTCCCCTATAAAATAGGCCACATCGGCTGTATACGTCCCTTGCTGCAACATCCAGTTTGCCCGCCTGATATACCCCGTAAATACATCCATTTGATCAAACCAGGTATTCTTCCGCTGAAAATCATTTCCGAACCAGGCACTCATTCCCGGATTTTTATCTTCATAAGGCTGATGTACATACACATGAAGTATGTTAGCATTAATACCTTCGGTAAAAAACCTGTCTAGCCGTTGTTTAAGTTCCAAAGGATAATGGGAAAAATTAGGTCCCCGGCTGGTAAATGATTCGGCCCAGACCCGGTTTTTACCATAGATATGCGCACTTGAAGCAGCAGCTCGGTTTTCAACATCGCCCAAATCGCCCGCATCCCAAAACTCACCGCTAACCTCGTCCGATTGTCCGCCATATTGTAAAAATTCAGCAGGGAAACCCCAATGTCCATAATTCTCTAACCAAGTCGTGAGTCCGTGCTTATGGCTGACATTTGTCAACCCGCCCACGTAATCTTTCGCAATACGATCGGCAATCAGTCTCCGCAAGTCCCAAAGAAAACGGGAAGATATATCTTCATTACTCACCACAACCCCATTCAAAACAGGCAAGTAAGGTTGTGGATTATAGCCATACACACGTTCAAATTCCTCCATCATATCATCTGTCCAGTTTTGCCCACCCGCTTCGTAACTATCCAGAATTGCATATTTGAAACTCGTTCTATCTTTTTCAGGAATCCTTTCCAGAATTTGTCCTATGAATGCATTAAAGTGATCCGTCACATGCTTTTTGCTCATTTTGTCCACCTCCAACCCCGTAGCATCGGGAGTTGCAGGATTATTGGTAACTCCAGTGGGCTTCATTATAAATGCCGAAATAGTCCAGCTACCCTTCGGGGCTTGCCAATTCACAATACCTTCAGCAGTCAGGAATGTGGAAATATCCTTAACAGCATTAGCACTCACAGCATCCCCGTTTTTTTCATCCGACCATTCCAGACGGGGCCACATATAGGAATCCCACACAGGATTGGGGCGCTGAAACATCTTGGCAAGTGATCTTTCCGGATATCGTTCCACGACCTCTTTTGAAGAAAGTTTGACAACTCCTTCGGCATTACCACCAGCATGAATGGGCTTTTCCAAAACCAACCTGAATTTGGAAGATTTAACACCTGGCAATGACAGCACAACAGGTGCGTAAAGGTCAAACCCAACCAAAGCCTGAAACTTGGTCCTGTCTATAACAAACTTACGTACAGTCTTAAACTCGCCTCCGATCTCTGCCTGTAATTCAGCATTTGTCCAGATATAATTTCGTGTTTTGAAAGAAAAGCTGCGAATGATCTCTTCTTTATCCAATACCATGTCTAAGGTATCTGATTTCTTATTGTATCCCGTTAAAGCAAAACTTTTACTATAACGTTCTTTGGGGGAAGGATAAGCTAAAATCTTGACTAATTGTGAAGAATCGGATATAGCAGGCAACTTCCAGTTGATATTCCGGCTGCCATCGATAACGGTATCGATGGAGGACAGGTAGCGCATACTTTGAGAAGGCTTTACCCAAGGCCCTCCAGATTGGCTCCAGCCCGGACTGTTAAAAATTCCGATTTCGATATCCAGTTCAGATGCGGTCTTCAACGCCGTGTGCAATATATCCCACCATTCGGGTGTAAATATTTTTACCTTACCATAGGGTGTACCCTGAAGACCAATGTTACCAATATAGGCACGGGTAATACCTGCTTTTTTCATTGCATATAAATCCTTGATAACGCCCTCTTTTGAAATATTATCCGATATCCAATACCAGTAACAGCCGACACGAATACTATCAGGCACCCTAAGAAAACCGGATTCCACGGCAGCCATATTGCCCCTTTGCGCAACACAATCCGGCAATGTCAGAATGGAAATCAAACCTACAACAATCGTATAAAATAGTTTATTCATATTATTACAATATAACATTAAGGCTAAATGCAAAGCTTAACGCTAATACACGGGATTACAATTATATAGTCTTACTTTATGTAAAACTTATTAATAGACGCTATATTAATTCTACTCAAATTTCACATTCACAATACCCTCTCCTATTATTCTTACAGGTCCTAACAAGCCTGACTTTCGAAGCTGTTTTTCGGCATCCGGTTTATCAAATTTGACAATGTTCGTTTGGGTATGCCGTTGGCTTTTTTCCAATTTTCCGTCGCCTATTAATCTGTTTGCCCACAGATTGGTTACGCCAATTTTTATTGAGTTCTTACCAGATTTTATAGCCGAAGTAATATCTATTTTGAAAGGGGATGTCCACAGCACTCCTAAATTTTTACCATTCACTTCTACAGCAGCCAAATCTTGCACATTTCCTAAATCAAGTATATACTTTCTTTTTTCAATTTTATTGATACTAAACTCCGTTTGATAAGTTACTTTACCTGAAAAATATTTTATATCATCATTATCAAAATCAGTCCATGATTTCAAATGAGCAATAGTCATATCCGGCACTTTTTGATTAGCACCTTTAAACTGCAATCTCCACGGAGCTGTTAGTTCATGTACATATGACGGTTTTTTCACTTCAAAGGAAGCGCGTTTCCCATTAGCCTTTGTTAAAGTGTATTTACCCGGGGCGTGTACAACAGCGTGAAGTAAATTTTTATCTTTCTTCAATTCAAAATCGGGAATTAAAGATGTATTGGAACTATTGGTTGGATATATTATGTTATCTCCGTTTTTTGTAATTGATACAATTTCATCTCCACTATTATTATTCCTATTAAATACTACAAATACAGACTGCCCCGGCTCTAAATACATAGGAACAACTACTTGTCCAGATTCTATACGATAAGTTACAATATCCGAAATCTCACCTGTCACAGGATTCCAAAGTTGAGGTTTTCTATTTGTTACCCTGAATCGGCATTCTACAAATTCATAACGGTCAGGTTGCTCGTCAGGAATATATCTGTACTTATAGTCGGTGTATTTTTTCCATAGAAATTTATTGCTTACAAAATAGACATCAGTGCTATCCGTTTGCCTATGTATGTAATCTAACTTGGCTGAATTATTATTACTAGCAAAAGTAAAGTCAGGTATAACATTCATAGTGTTTAATTGGTCATTAATATCCACACCCCATACTACTTTTCCTTTACCATATTTGTTTTCTGTAATAGTTTTTCCATCTATTTTTCCCCATAAAGAATCAGCCAACATTTTTAATTCTGTATCACTTTCAGGATATTGAAACAAACCAGTTGCTCTTTGCGGACGAGGCGCAAATATTGTAGCTCCATCATTTACCAAATCCCTAATTCTTTTAAGTACGTCAAGGCTGATTGTTTTATCCGGCGGCAATACCAACAACCGATAAGTCATACCGTCCGGCAATACCAACTTTCCATTCTTTACAACAATTTTATTCAAAATTTCAGACGAACATTTATCCCAATCATAGCCAAATTTCAATTCGGGAAATTCTTCTTTTAGAAATACAAAATTGGGCACGTCATCTCCATAATAATAAAGTACGTCGGCCGCAAAAAGTCCCTGCTGCAACATAAAACTGCACCTATCCAAATAGTTGATAAATGCACCCGCATCATCCCACCACGTAACATTTGGATTAAGATGCGTACCCGCAAAATATTCATTTCCAGGCAAACCAAATTCCTTCGGCGACGATGTAAACGTATGCCAGACTATACGGTTAACACCAGTACAAAAAACCCTATCAATATTGCTTTTTAATTCAAAAGGAGATTCCTGCCAATGAGGGCCGATACTTGTGGGACCTTCAGCCACAACAAACCTTTTGCCATTGGTATGTGCTACACAAGCCGATTGTTTTACAGAGAGCCTTGCAGCATCATCCACACGATGTGTATTGGACATTGCCCAAAATTCACCTTGTGGGAAATCGCTGACACCCATCACTTTCAGAGCGTCCACAGGAGCGGAATGCGGCCCGCCTGATTCGGGATGAATCCCCATTCCATATTTATGCGCCAAATCCGCAAAAAGTTGATAATGATATTTTTCCACACACTCTCCTATAGTCTTCCTAAAATCATATAAAAACCTATTTGAAACATCCTGACTTTCCACTACCCTACCCGCCAATACTGGTAAATAAGGCGTGATGTCGTAACCACGCATTTTTTTGAATTCTTCCTGGAAATTTTGCGTCCAACTAACATTATCCATTTCCCAACTATCCGTTTGTAAAAATTTTACACTATTACCTGCTGATTTAGCGGCTTCAATAAGAGGAGTAATCACAGTTTTACTAAATAGCTCAAAAGCTTGAGGGCTCAAATGGTCTACAGATAATCCACCCCATCCGTCGCTCGTTGTTGATGTTCTTGCACCAGTACAGGTCCATCCATATCGAATAATAATCCAATCGCCAGCAGGCGCATTCCAGTTTAATGTTTTTCCATCAAAATATTGGTTCAGGTTGATGATACTATTTTTTTCCACAACATTAACATCCGTAGAATCTAAAAAACCATCGCGCAACTTGTACAACGGATAAATACCGCTCCACCCCAGCTCTGCATTAAATGATTTTACTGACCAATTTTTAATCGCTTTGTCTTTAAGCGGTAGATTTTTAGCAGGTTTAGGAATAGCCTGAATAACGATGTCACGATACATTAAATTCGTATCAGGAATTGGGAGATTTGTTTTAATCAATTTCCCTCCGCTGACAATTGTGTCAATTGTAACTATTTTTTTCAGTGCAAATTCCGGTGTAATAGACGGACCGCCCGGATTCCAACCGCTTTGAACATTGACGCTCAGTTCTATACCCACACGTTCGGCTTCCTTAACAGCATGTTTGTATAGTTCCATCCACGCAGGACTCATAAACACAGGACCAGCCTTAGGATTGGTAGCCAGCATATTATTAGAGTTACCTGCATCAATAATGGACGCACCGCCATAACCTTTAGCTTTCATTTCTTCCAAATCACGTGTAATGGCAGCCTTCGTCGTCATACTGTTCAGCCACCACCAATAGCAACGTAATCCAGATTCATTTGGCGG
>JAATFC010000334.1 GCA_015655435.1 Chitinophagales bacterium
GGAACACCATTCAAGTCATTAAAAGAAGTCATCACGGACGCTGCTCCAGCCTCTACCGCAGCCTTATAAGGTGGAAGATAATATTCGTACATCTTGATTGGGCTCATATCGACAGTGTTGTATTCACGACCCGCCTCTGCCCCACCGTACAATGCAAAATGTTTCAGACAAGCCAAAACAGTATTGGTATCTGCCAGATTTTTGCCCTGATAGCCGCGTATCATGGATTTGGCAATCAGAGAACCCAGATAGGGGTCTTCTCCTGCGCCTTCCGAAACCCTGCCCCACCTTGGGTCTCGCGCGATGTCCACCATCGGAGAAAACACCCACTTTACGCCGTCAGCACTTGCTTCTTTTGCTGCATATTGGGCCGATTGCTGGATAAGGTTCAAATCCCATGTAGCAGAGATACCCAACGGTATCGGAAACAAAGTCCGGTGTCCATGTATAACGTCCAATCCAAACAATAATGGAATATGCAGACGCGAATTTTTCACTGCGATATCCTGTAGTTTGCGCAACTTATCCGCTCCCCAGATGCCAAACGTGCTTCCAACTTCTCCTTTTGCGATTTTTTCGGACACGCCGCCTTGCACAACAGAGCCTGTCAATACACCGTCCGACACGGCTTCCTGATTGAGCTGTCCTATTTTTTCCTCTGTTGTCATTTTGGACATCAAGTCTCGGACGTAGGCATCCATCTTAGCGTCCTGCGCATGCAGTTGGCATATTGCAGCCAATGCAAACGGTAATAATATTTTCTTTTTTATGTTCATTTGTATAGGTTTATTCTTTAATCAGATAAGGCTCGATTGCTTTTTGCCAGATGTGATATCCTGCAGGCTTCATGTGCAGCATATCATCCAAAAAAAGTGCATCATCCACTTGCGCCTTCCCTTTTTTCATCGGTGTTACAATATCTATGAACGCAGCATTCTTTTGTTTTTTAAAAAATGACCGAATGCCTTTATTTGCCTCCGTGATTTTTGTCCAAAGTTTTTTTCTGCTTGGGCTGAATTTGATAGCGACATAGTCAATATCCGCCTTCGGCAAAATCGTACGAATCATGCCAAACAAAGTTTTTACGCGGTAAACAACCATTTCCGCCGTAACCGTGTCCGATACGGCAAAATCATTGTCTCCACAATATATAACCACTTGCTTTGGAGTATAAGGATAAATAATATCGTTGGCATAACGAATAACGTCAGGCAAAGAAGAACCACCAAAACCGCGATTGATAATCTTATAGTCCGGAAAATAATCCTGTACGTCTGTCCATTTGGTAAAAGAAGAACTGCCGACAAAAAGGATTTGATTTTTTTCAGGAAAATGCTGGCTGTCCAACTGTTTGAAATGCTGAATATCCTGATAAAAAGGAGTCGTTTGTGCAAAAAGACCATTTCCCAATAACGACAAAACGACTATAATAAAATACAATCTGCTATTCAACTTCATACTATAAATATTTATGCTATTCTACGAGAAACTATACTATAAAGGATTATCCACTTTCATAATTTTTATCCTATTGGAAACGCCATTTTCGTTGATTGCCTCAATAGAGAAATAATAATCTTTCTTAATGTCCATTCCCTTGAACCAATAGTCTGCGACACCGTGAACCATGATGCAATTGTACAATTTTGTCGGCTCTGTTCCATAATAAATATTGTACGCATAGGCATCATCTGCCGGTCTCCAACGTATCCAGGCACTTCTCGGGTCTTTTTCCGTCCGAAGAACGACAAAATTCTGAACGGTGTCTGGAATGTTTCCACTTCCTTTTCCGAAAACACGCAGACCGCTAATGGCAAATTTACCTGTTGGCATATGGATATTTTCCAACTTGACGTATCGAGCCTGTATAGGTGTACTTAGCTCTACATAGTCGTGCGGAATATCGGTTTTGTTTTGACTTTTGTCAATCAATATTTTCCAATTTTTCCCGTCAAGGGAATAATACATTTTATATTGATGATAGATACCTAACTGTTTGCCCATAAAGGTTGCGTCTTGATCCGCATAGTTTATCTGAACCGCATTAATTGTAGATATCGCTCCTAAATCAGACGCAATCCACTCTCCTGCTTTGTCAGAAGTCGCACTCCAATAGGTTTTAATATTTTCATCTACGGCATTGTTGGCGGTATAAGTTCCCAATGTAGAAGAAACAGTAACAGGTTTATTATAGTTCAACAACATCCAACCCGTGAAATATCCATTTCCGAAAACGGAAGTATCGTTTTTTACAGAAGGTAAATAATGCGGGTAATCGCCAAAAAACGTGTTACTCCACATCACGTCTTCATGGTCAAAACCAGCAGGCCAAATGCCAATTCTTCTTTCAAAATTATTTTTTACTGAAATGACTTCCGTGCTTACATGCCAATAGTTTTGGTTATTGTCTTGAAACGTTGCACCGTGACCAGCGCCTCTCACAAATCCACCCGGTTTGTACGAAACAGGGTCAGACTGCGGAACGAAATAATCCAATGGTTTCGGACCTACAACTACTCCATCTGCATAGTGGCTAAACTCCGTAGCCGGAGCACCATATTGCAGATAATATTTTCCATTATGCTTGGTCATCCAAGCTCCTTCCATAAAAGGGTCAAGAAAAGTGTCGTCCTGATATTCGCCGAATCGTTGCCAACCATAACGCCAGGGTTCCATCAAATACATTTCCTTGCGGGTTCCTTTTGGTTTAAATGTCTTCCGGTCTAGTTCAACACCATACAATGGATAGCGATTACTGCTTCCATTATACATATACAAACGTCCATCATCATCCGTGAAAAAAGCAGGATCCCAACCACCGATTTCAAAGGAATCCACAAGCGGTTTCCATTCATTTTGTCTGGGATTGGTGCTCATCCATAAGGTAAAATTGGAACTATAAGTCGAACCAAAAACTATCATCGTATCGCCAACTATACCAACAGCCGGAGCGCATAGCTCATCATATAAGCCGGTATTCCATGTACGCAAAAATTTACGGGAAACAAATGTCCAATCTAACATATCCTTGCTCCACCAATATCCCCATTGGTTGGTACTAAAAAGAAAATAATCTCCTTTATAGTTGACAATCACGGGGTCGGCAGTTGCCCTATGTTTTCCCCAAGTTGTAAAATTCGGAATCGGGCAATAGCCATAATCCAAGTTAATCGGATTACAATAAGTCTGCTGCCTCTGTCCCCAAGTATTTTGGAAGACTATAAACAAAACCAATATAAAAAATAATTTCTTCATGTATCTTTTTAATAGTTGAGAGAAAACTATTGTTGGAATCCGAGTTTCTGCAAGCCTTTCTGCACTTCAGGGCAACTCATGAACAGACGCCAAAGTAAACCGGAACGATAGTTTTCTATCATCACAACCTGTGGACCCTGGTCAATAGCCAAATACTTCTGAGGATACCAGTTGTCCGTTTCGCTAAATGCGTCGTAAAATCCATATTTTCCCCACAACTTTTCTTTCTTATCGGAATACCAATACCTAATCGCATCAAGCGATTCGTTCGGTGTGTAGACAATCGATGAAACCGCCGCAGTTGGGGCTATAACGCCTAAATCATCATTTGCATTGGGCGAATGTGCCGCATATCCTTTTACGGAATAACTAGCAGTCAGACCCCAATTATTCTTACCATAGCCTTTATAGTGCTTAGGATTATCCACGCACCATTGATAGTTTATTTTGGACATCGTTGTCATTTCTTTTCCATAGTCCGCATATTGGTCTTTCAGCCCAAAAGGATTCAGTCCAAGAAAAGAATAATGCGACCAAAACAAAGGACCACCGTTAGTTTGCTGTGCCTGCATGAGCAAATGCAACGTATCGGATTTATAGTTAGCAACATGTGCTATTTTTCCATTCTCCGCCCAACCTTCATGATAGACACTTGCTGGAACTCCGTGTGTTTCGGAAGATGCAGCCAATATGTACATAATCATACACTCGTTAAAACCGCGCACCGGAAAATTCATTACCCAAGCCTTATCCGGACTCCAATGCCAATACAGCACCTCTTTTCCGCCATTTCTATACCAATCGAAATCAACTTCCTGCCACAATTTGTTTATTTTATGGGCAATTGCTTTTTCTCTTTCATTTCCATTTTGAAAATATTGCCTCGCAGTCAACAGACCCTGTAATAAAAAAGAAGACTCTACCAAATCTCCACCATTATCGTTGTTTCCAAATGGTTTTACCTTTCCGCTTTTCCCATCTATCCAATGCGGCCATGCACCATGAAAACGATCAGCCTTTTCCAGAAAACGTAGTATCCTTTCAAAACGTTCAATTCCCTGTTTGCGTGTAATATACCCCCTTTCCATTCCTGCAATAAGAGCCATGACGCCAAAACCACTTCCGCCCGTCGTGACTATATCTTTGTCATTTTCGGCATAGACGCCATTCATATTGATACGCTCTCTCGCCAAGCCACTATTGGGTTCTGCACCACTCCAGAAATATTGAAAAGTTTGTTTTTCCACAATGTCCAATAGAGCAGAATCGGAAAGTTTTTTTCCTTTATTTTGTCCCATAACATTCACAGAAAGTAAAAGAAACAGGAACGGCAAAATATAGTGTAAGCGCATTGTTTTATTCATTGGAAATATTTTATTTACTAATGGTAAATCCAAGTTTCTGCAAACCGTTCTGTATCTCGGGACAACTCATGAACAAGTTCCAAATCAAACCCGAACGATAGTTTTCAATCATCACAATCTGCGGACCTTGGTCTATTGCCAAGTAAGAAATCTCACGTTGGATTTTATCCAAAATGAGATTTCTATGATAGGTTCGAACTGACCATACAATGTATCGAAACCAATAGCAGCTATACTTTCGATGCTATCATTAGAGCTTCTATTGGATTTACTAATTAGCTAAATTCTTGTCCAAATCTTTTTGGGTTTGCGGTATGGGTAAGTATGTATTATCGATTGTATAACCATTAGACCCCAATACCGAAGTGGCTTGTCCAGTTCGTACAAGATCATTGTAACGCTCTCCCCACCATTCGCATGCAAACTCAGCCCTTCGCTCGTCTAAAACATTTTGAAGTGTTGCACCGCTAATAGCATTAAGTTTAGCACGGGAACGAACTAGGTTTAGTGGAGCATCTCCACTTTGACCCTTTCGGACTTTTGCTTCTGCATTTAACAACAGAACATCTGCATAACGAA
>JAATFC010000387.1 GCA_015655435.1 Chitinophagales bacterium
AAAGCGGATGACCCAGCACATGCTGACAATACATCCACTCTCGTTAGTTCAAAAATGGAGGAAGTCGTATTGATGCCACGCCTGAGCCATACGATTACAGACGGCGTTATTGCCGACTGGCAAAAAAACGTAGGCGACAAAGTGAAGAAAGGGGATATCCTTGCCGATATCGAAACTGACAAAGCAACGATGGAACTAGAAAGCTATAAAGACGGGATCTTATTATATCAAGGCGCGAAAGCAGGTGAAAAAATCCTCGTTAACGACTTGTTGGCTATCATCGGCGCAGAAGGAACAGATGTTGATGCTATTGTAGCGGCGGCTAAAGGTGGCGGCACCGCTCCAACAACTGCTACGAATGAGGCAAGTGCTCCTGAAGCAAGTACAGCAAGTACCACAACGCCCGAAACTGCTCCAGTTGAAACGTCTTCCAATGACGGTGGTCGCATATTTGCCTCTCCATTAGCCAAAAAAATTGCAGCGGACAAAGGCATCGACTTAGCGCAAGTACAAGGTAGTGGCGACAATGGTCGTATTGTAAAAGCGGATATCGAAAACTTTACGCCACAGCAAAAAGCAGTTCCGGCAGCCAATACAGCAACAGCTTCTGCTCCAGCTTTCGTTCCGGTTGCAGGACAAGAATCTTTTGAAGATGTTCCTGTAAGTCAGATGCGCAAAATCATTGCAAAACGCTTGGCAGAAAGTAAATTCACAAGCCCACACTTTTACGTTACAATGGCGGTCGATATGGATGCAGCCGTTGCAGCTCGTCCTAAACTGAACAGCAAGGACGGAAAAGTAAAAATAAGTTTCAATGATTTGGTGGTGAAAGCCGTTGCCATTGCATTGAGACAGCACCCAGATGTCAATAGTTCATGGTTAGGTGACATTATCCGCATCAATCACCACATCCACGTCGGCGTTGCCGTTGCAGTACCAGACGGGTTGGTCGTTCCTGTGTTAAAATTTGCAGACAATATGTCTTTGACCCAGATTTCCGCCGGGGTTAAAAACTTTGCCATAAAAGCAAAAGACAAAAAACTGACACCTGCCGAAATGGAAGGAAGCACTTTCACAATCAGCAATCTGGGCATGTATGGTGTTGACCAGTTCACGGGTATCATTAATCCACCAAACGCATGTATATTGGCAGTTGGCGGTATTTCGCAAGAACCTGTTGTCAAAGACGGGCAGATTGTTGTCGGCAACGTAATGAAATTGACTTTGAGTTCAGACCACCGTGTTGTGGATGGCGCAAAAGCAGCAGAGTTCCTGAAAACATTGAAAGAACTTCTAGAAGAGCCGTTGAGATTATTATTGTAAAAAAATAATATCTATAAATAAAAAAATCCCGCAGTCGTTTGACTGCGGGATTTTTTATTTCCAATCATATTCCAACTATTTCACTTTCGCCTACTCATAATGCAAATGATTTATTCAATTATTTAACTAAAATATTAGTTTTAAAATTATTTCATTATTTTTATACCATACTAAATGAAAAAAATATGCTTAGGAAACTTCTATTATTAAGTGCATTTGCACTTCCGATTAGCTTATTTGCACAGCAAGCAATTATGTTCGGCGACCGTGCCAACAACGTGAAACTAAAAAATCCAGAATCTGTGATTGGTCAGGTCTTGTACGATTTTACGTATATCTCTGACACCACAGAGGCGGACAAACCTCAAAAAGAGATAGTTGCATTGGATTTCAGTAACAACTACAGTAAGTTTTATAGTCAAACATATGCCATATCTGACTCTCTTTTCAAAGCTGATATGGCACGCCAGTTTAGCGAACAGCAAGGCTCAGCCAATCTTAGTTTTAATGCACGTGGTCATGAGGGATCCTCAGATGTTTTTATTATGAACAAAAAGAAAGAATCCGTCAATGAAATAAAATCATTCGTACAGAAACAATACCTGATTTCCGACGGGAAACACACTATCGACTGGGACATACAGGACTCCACAAAAAGCATTGGAAACTATACTTGCCAAAAAGCAATCGGGACTTCCCGCGGACGCCAATACATAGTCTGGTTTACAACGGATTTGCCCTACAGTTTCGGACCGAGAAGACTGAACGGTCTTCCCGGATTGATTTTGGAAGCTTACGACCTAACGGACAGGATTGTGTATCGATTTAAAGAATACAACACAGTCTCCGGAAAAGAAATCGGAATACCGGAAGATGCTATTGCGTCAACAGAAAAAGAATACGCAGACATGCAAGTCGCGTTCAAAGCTAATCCAAGTGCATTCTTCAATGCATCAAGATCTTCCGCGCCTAGCAACGCTACTGGAGGAGATATTTCCAAGATAAAATCCATAAATATTGTTTCCGGTTCTCCTATGCCCAATTCAAAAATTAAAAAGAAGGTCATCAATTTCCCGATTGATTTAGCTAAAGACTAGAGTATAAAGCACATTGGGATAATTAATAGTATAACTATACAAATGCTTCTTACGTTCATCTCAGCCGATATACGGACGTTAGATAGTTAGACGGAATTATAACTATAAAAAATATTCACCCTAGTATCAAACTAAACTATGCGTTGTAGAATTATAGTTGTTTTACTTTTTATATTGGGCACATTTCGCGGGACTGCTCAAGAAATTCCAATATTGACGGGAACAGTAGTAGATAGTGCAGGTAATCCTTTGCCTCATGCGACCGTTACTCTTGTCAAAACAGAAAACGGTGCAGGTGTTGCGTTTTCCAAATCGGACTCACTAGGCAATTTTCATTTTAAGATAACGGACAAGATAAAAGATATTTCTCTTGCCGTAAAAACCACATCAACCGGCTATATCAAGGCTGAACAGAAGATTGAAAATACGCAACAGCCTGTCCGCATAGTCCTTAAACAGGAAATAAAACATCTGGAAGAAGTAAAAGTTACAAGTAGAATCTACATTATCCAAAAGTCCGACACGCTTAGTTTCAATGCTGATTTGTTTAGGGATTCGAGTGACCGTGTATTGGGAGACTTGATACGAAAGATTCCCGGTATTGATGTCGATGAAAACGGAACTATAAAATACAACGGTAAAACACTAAACAATTTCTATATTGAAGGAGATGATTTATTGGATGGAAAATACAACATTGCGACCAACAATATCCCGTCCAAAGACGTGGAAAAAGTAGAGGTCATCGAGCATAACCAACATATCAAAATGCTCAACGGTGTTATTCCTTCGGACCAACCGGCACTCAATATCCGGCTCAAAGACAAGAGCAAACTCAAATGGATTAACAATGCTGACCTAGGTATCGGAACTCCGTCCAAGTATAATGGCAAGGTAAATACAATGGCGTTCAAACCCAAGTTCAAAGCTATCAACAACATCAGCGCGAACAATACAGGCAATGACTTAGGAAACGAACTTACCGACCATTTTTCCAATAGTGGAGTTGCAGACAACTTTATTGATATTGCCAATAGCCGTCCTCCAGGAATCCGACAAAGCCGTTACTTATTTAACAAAAACCAAATGTTGAACGTCAACGACATGATGAAATTCAGGTCTGGCAATACTCTACGTTTGAATGCTTATTTTTTGCACGATGAGCAACCTTTTTCCAGTAATAGTAGTACAACGTACTTTTTGCCGTCAGGCGACACTATAAGTTATTATGAAAAACTTGCTAGTCGGATGCAAATCAATCACGCACAGGCATCGCTAACATTTAACAACAATAGTGAGAAAAAATATTTCAACGAATCTTTTCTAGTAGATATTTCCGGTGCGACCAACAACGCGAATATCCAAACGAATAGTAGCAATGTGCAGGAAGGTTTGCGTACTACGTTAAATAGTTTTTCCAACAATTTGAATGGCGTATTGTCCATCGGGAAAAACAACCAGATATTGACGTACAACTCCACGGTAAATTATTCGCGTAATCCGCAAACTTTCAGGGTAACGCCGGGATGGCTTCCTGACATATTGAACGACAGCGCGGATTATAGTCAGTCCCTGCAACGGACTAATCTTCCTTCCTGGTCAACGGAAAACAACGTTAGCTTTATCATACGAAAAGGATATTGGAACATCAACAACCAGATAGGACTGAACTATAACCGAAAAGAGCTAAACTCGGACATTACTATAGAGCAAAATCTAGGAAGTTGGACAACGCCGAACGGTTTTCAGAATAGGCTCGTGTGGAACAAGTGGGATGCATACTACACACCTGCGGTACAGTTTGAAAAAGACAGAACCCGCATCAACATTTATTTTCCGCTTCACTATTACAATATCCAATATCACGATGACGTAAACCTCGCAGCAAATAAGTTAAACAATATATACCTGACGCCTAGCATTAACTATCTTTTGAGAATTGCGAAGGAACACGAGTTAACATTGGGCTACCAATACGGAAATTCTTTTTCGGACATGGACCAAGTATATGCCGCAGGCATTATGCAGAGTTACCGTTCCGTGCAGTCTTATAGTCAGACACCGCTCAATAGCGGCTATCGCAACAGTTACAATATGCGATTTGCCTATAAGAAAACATTGAAAATGTTCTTTTGGAATATTACATCCAGTTACGTGCAGTTTCACCGCTACTTCATGTATGGCTCAACCGTAACCAATACAAGTTATCAAATCGAAACGTTACCAATAAAGAATGACATGCAGACTTATAACGTAAATGGAGATATTAGTAAATATATTTTTGCATTAAAAACAACTATATCAGGAAGTATAGGACTATCCAAAAGTAAAACCCAACAATTGCAAAACGGTTTTCTTTTCGGTGTGAACAATTGGTCAAATAGTTATAGTCTGGGATTGTCACCAAGTCCGATAGATTGGCTACGTATTGACCTAAAAGCAAACTACCTTACCGGAACCAGTTCTTCAAAATCAGTCGGTTTCCAAGACCAAAAAACAAGTCAGTTCAAGCAAACCTCTGCATTGAACTTTACATTATTGCAACGCGTTACTGCTCAGTTCAGCAGCGAATACTATGCAAGCTATCTCAATGGACAGAACATCGCGAATTGCTTCTTTCTGGATGCTTACATCAACTATAGACTATACAAACCGAGCATTGATTTCCGGTTGTCCTGCAATAATCTAGCCGACGAACATAACTTCACCGTATTGTCTGCGAGCAGCAATATTATTTCAACAAGAAACTACCAACTACAACCGAGAATGTTTTTGCTTTCCGCATATTTCAGGTTTTAAAAAATGAAGTCCGAACTATAATAGTTCGGACTTCATTTTTATATTTATATTTTTTTATTGATTTAATATCCTCTGGAGTTGACACCTTCCACATAGTTGATATAAGCCTTATTGACAACCTTGTTCCCTCCCGGTGTTGGATAGTTTCCGGTGAAATACCAGTCACCCGTATTGGTAGGACAACTAGCGTGAAGGTCTTCAATATTTTGGTAAACAACCTGTACCGGAATATTGACCTCACTCGGTGTAATCAGTTCGGCTATTTTAGTGGATATTTCTTCTGGTGTAAACGGCTCATAGATACCTTTTACAAAGTTTTCGTCTTTCAATGTTCCATTTTCTTCCGCATCCTTACATTTTCGGTACACATCGTCCAATATAGATTCCGTTCCTCTATCCTTATGCAATTCTATAGCAGCACGAAAAGCAACGAAATCTCCCATACGGCTCATGTCAATACCATAACAATCCGGATAACGAATCTGTGGTGCAGAGGAAACAACCATTATTTTCTTAGGATTGAGACGGGACAGCATACGGACGATACTTTCCTTTAGGGTTGTACCTCTCACGATAGAATCGTCAATGACAACCAATGTGTCTTCGTAATCGCGTACTGTACCGTAAGTAATGTCGTAAACGTGCTGTACCATTTCGTTACGGCCCGCATCGGCAGTAATGAAAGTCCGCATCTTCACGTCCTTGATGGCGATTTTTTCCTGACGGATTTTTCTGTTGACCATTTCCTTCAACTTCTCCGGATCGACATTGTTGCCCCAGCTCAATATGCGCTGGTATTTAATCTCATTCAGATAGTCTTCCATTCCTTTTACCAAACCGAAATATGCGACTTCAGCGGTATTGGGAATATAGGAAACAATCGTATTTTTCAGATCATAGTCTATCAGTTCCAATACACGTTTGCTCAGATGATAACCAAGATCGATGCGTTCTCTGTATATTTTTTCGTCACTACCACGACTGAAATATATTCTTTCAAAACTACAAGCCCGGCGCGGAGCTTCGGGCAATATGTGTTCAATCGTATAGTCTCCATCTCCGTCAACAATCAAGGCATGACCCGGCATCAATTCTTCCACCTTGTCCGGACCTATGTTGAAAGTCGTGCGGATGGAAGAGCGTTCGCTCGCCGCGATGATGATTTTGTCGTCAATATAATAATACGCCGGACGGATACCGTTGGCATCACGCATCACAAAACTGCTGCCGTTCCCGACAATCCCACCAATCGTATAACCACCGTCGAACAAAGGCGTTGCTCGTTTCAATACATTGGCTATATTGGCACAATTCGGACATTTGTCCTCCTCGTCCACAAGAAAATGGTGAATCACTTCCATCATCGCGGCCAGGTCGCTCTGCTTCTGAAATTTGCCTGGTTCCATTCCGATAGAAGCAAATAACTCGTCCGTATTGACAAGGTTGAAATTGCCGGCTAGCGCGAGGCTTTTTCCCGGAGCGAGGTTTCGCTTGATGAACGGATGGCAAAATTCCACGTTGTTTTTTCCCTGCGTTCCGTAACGGAGATGTCCGAGAAGCAACTCACCCATCATATTGAGATGCCCTTTCAGCAAACCGGGATGCATCTGAATATCGGGTTGGTAACGTTCCAGTTCGGTCAGTTCCTCTCCTATTTTTTGGAAAATTTCCGCTATTGGCTGCGTGGCATTGCTACGCATACGATACAAAAAAGGGTAACCCGGCTCTGTATTCAGTTTCACCGTAGCTACCCCAGCTCCGTCCTGCCCTCTGTTGTGTTGTTTTTCCATCAACACGTACAGCTTGTTGAGGCCGTACATGGGCGTTCCGTATTTCTGTAAATAATAGGAAAATGGTTTTCTTAAACGGATGAATGCCAGTCCGCATTCATGCTTTATTGCTTCACTCATTGCTAAAAAAGAAAGCGCAAAGTTACGCCGATAATTGGTAAAAAGAAAGGCGGCTGAATAAATTAACTAATTCCAATCTAAACGTCATCTTATTCTTTCAGCCACCTTATTGTTGCGTGTTTCTGTATATGTGCTAGGGCCTTATGCTTGCTTGATAAACTGTACGGCAAGTTCCAACTTGACGTCGTCGCTGACTACGATGCTACCAGCTTCGGTAACAGCGCTCCATGTCAGACCAAATTCCTTTCTACTGATTTTTCCCTTGATTTCAAAACCGATTTTGGTTTGTCCGTAAGGGTCAACGACAGAGCCGTTGTATTCTGCCTTCAGTACGACCGGATGCGTAATACCATGTAACGTAAGGTCTCCCTTAACTTTCAGGATATCGTCGTCCTTTTCCACGGAAGTGGATGTGAATGTAAGTTTTGGAAATTGTTCCGCATCGAAGAAATCAGCACTTTTCAAATGTTGGTCTCTCTGTTCGCTATTCGTACTGATACTGTTGATGTCCCCTTCAAATGAAACCTTCAAATCCGAGAAATCGTCCTTTTCTGCTTCCAGCGTTGCGTCAAAAGATTTGAAGCTGCCTATAACCGTGGAAATAGCCAAATGTTTGACTTTGAAATAAATGTCCGAGTGTGCTTGGTCTATTTTATATGTTGCCATGATATTTGTTTTAACAATTTTTGTACCACAAAGATAAGCCGATATATTCTAAACAATCAAACTTTTTTTGAAAAAAATTAATCCAATATCTATTTTTAGAAAAGTTTTCAGGTCATTTCTCAGAAAATTTGGCAAAAATATTGCTAACGATTCCCTAACAGAAAAGATTATATTATGAAACCAAAAGCCCTCGCATTCCTCGTTTTATTTTTTACGATTGGATTTTCCATGACAGGATTCAGCCAATACAAACAAAAAGAATACGAAAAATATCCGGAAGTAAGGATTTTCCCACAAACCCCGTTTGACTCATTGGCAGCCAAAAGCGCGTTGGCGGAAGGAACGACCACTCTTACGGGAGTAGCGTTTACCAAGCCCAAAAACGGATTTGGATTCAAGGCTCCTCTAGCCAATAGGATATATGCCAACCATATTGAAGTCATATTGTTCCCCAGCACTCCTTATTTCGTGGAGTGGATGGACCTGAAGAAGCACAAGGAAAACCTGAAGAAAAACAAGATCGTCTATGTGGACAGCGTCGCATACAGATACCGGCTCACTTGCGAGACGAACGGTGTAGGCGAGTTCACATTTCCTAAAATGAAGCCGGGGAAATATATCCTGTTAGGCACACTCCCATGGACGAACTACGGCAGTTACAACAAATATGAGGGCTCTGGCTACAACAACTACGGCGGTCAGACCGACTACTATTCCCGTCAGAATTATTCTGTTTCGCACAGTGATTTTCTAATGCAGGAGATAGAAATCGAGCCGGGAAAAAGCGAAGTCAAGGTTAAACTGAAATAACGACAAGGCATTTATTTGCAAACAAAAGAACGGAACAGCCAAATACCTAACTTTGTCTATGGAGAATTTCAACTCTGTATTATTCATTCATAAAAACAAAAAATGGTAAAGAAGCTATCAAGTCTTTTGTGCATCGGGCTCGCATTTGTCAGTTGCAAAAACAATCCCAATACAGCCAGCGGCGACACGGAAGGATTGGACGCGTTCAACACGGACACGCTTGTTTCTTATATAAAAACGCTTTCCTCGGATGACTTCCAAGGTCGCAAACCCTTTACGGAAGGAGAAACAAAGACCATTGGTTTTTTGCAGAATGAATTTAAACAAGTCGTACTGGAAGCGGGAAACGGCAACAGTTATTTGCAAGACGTTCCGATGGTGGACATCCTGTCCCATCCAGACCCCAATATGCAGGTAAAATCATCCAAAGGAGATTTTCAGTTGAAAGGCTTGGAAGAGTATTCCATTTCAACACCGCAGACGGATTCCATTATCAGTCTTAACAATACGCCCGTTGTATATGCCGGCTATGGTGTCGTAGCTCCGGAATACAACTGGAACGACTATGCAGGTCTGGATGTGAAAGGCAAAATTGTCATGGTATTGGTCAACGACCCTGGTTTCAATAACGGAGACACTACGCTTTTCAAAGGGAAAACAATGACCTACTACGGACGTTGGACATACAAATTTGAAGAAGCAGCAAGACAAGGTGCAAAAGGTTGTTTGGTCATTCACAGTACGGCAGCAGCGAGCTATCCTTTTAGCGTAGCAGCCAACGGTTGGAACAATTCCGCTCTGCGTTTGGACAACAAAGGCGAAAAATTGCTCGATGTACAAGGTTGGATTACGACCGAAGCCGCCAAAAAATTAATCGTGGCAGGCGGACAAGACTCAGGCATATTGGCGAAAGCGGACATCAGAGGATTCAAGGGAGTCGCATTGAACGAAACGGTTTCGACCAATATTCGTACAAAAGTTGTCCGCAATCAATCACATAATGTTATCGGAAAAATCACGGGTAGCAAATATCCCAACGAATACATCATATTCACGGCACATTGGGACCATCTCGGTATCGGAACCCCAGACAAAAACGGCGACTCTATTTACAATGGAGCATTGGACAATGCAAGCGGCACCGCAGGGCTTATCGAATTTGCAAAAGCGTGGAAAAACATGAAAACGCCACCCGAACGTACATTGGTTTTTCTTGCCGTAACGGGAGAGGAACAGGGCTTGTTAGGTTCGTCCTACTATGCGAAAAATCCCGTTTATCCAGTTGAAAAGACCATTGCCAACCTCAATGTCGACGAGGTCAACAACTATGGAAAAGCAAAAGACATCACAATAGTTGGTCAGGGGCAATCCGACATGGAAGACTTGCTGACGGAAGAAGCTAAAAAGCGCGGACGCTATATCACGTATGACCCGACTCCTGAAGCGGGGCATTATTTCCGCTCCGACCATTTCAGTTTTGCAAAAGTGGGTATTCCAGCATTGGCACAAGGTTTTGGTATTGACGTCGTTGGAAAGGGAAAAGAATATGGCAAAAAAATGCAGGACGCTTTTAACGAGCAGCATTACCACCAACCTTCTGACCAATATGAATCAAGCTGGGACTTGAGTGGTGCGATAGACGACTTGCAACTGCTTTTTCTCGTAAGCAAAAGGCTTGCATACGGTCATTATTTCCCAGGTTGGAAAGACGGTTCGGAATTTAAGGCAATCCGCGATAAGAGTGCAAAAGATAGATAGGTTCGTTTGAAAGGATATCTATAACCTACGTTGAATATCGAAAAAGGCGTCACCCATTATTCTGGAGTGGCGTCTTTTTCGTCCTCGTCCAGCAAGCGGTCCAGCATATTGCTCCAGCTATTAAGTTTCTTGGTAGTTTGCTCTTCCTTTATATGAAAATCTCCTGTCTGATTCTGTTCCGTCGCAAAATAGAGCAACGCCATGGAAATATAGTCTTGCATGTCCTTGCCCGCAAAATTGGTTTTGAACTCAATGATTTTGTCATTGAGAAAACGCAATGTTTTGCGCACAAGTTCTTCGTCCTTCCTGTCAATCTTGACACGGTACGTGCGGTCGCCGACAACCAGATTAACGGGGATTTTTTCCTGCATGACCAATATAAGTTTAATTTGAATTTTCAGCAATGCGATTCATTGCCAATTGTCCGCCATCCATTGTTTATTTATCAGAACTCTTGTTGTTCAAAATAAAAAAGGATGTGGTCTTTCAGGAAATTTTCCTGTTCCATTATATGCATATCAGGCAAGGCTTTCAATTGGTTAAAATGTGGCCAGCGGTCTTCGTCATAATGGTCGAGTACATAATAGCCGCTAGGGGTCAATATGGTACAGATGGCAACGTGCATCAAGTCTTGTTTCTGCTCTTTTGTGATATTGTCCGTCACCATTCCCGTTTCCTGAATGCCGATTAGGAACAAAACCGCATCCAAATCCGGTTTTTTGCCAAAACGCTCCACCAGTTTTGCTTCCAGCGTCCACCACCGTTCCTGTATATCATCCTGTACAAATTTCATACCTGCAAAGATAGCAAGAGTGGAGAATTATGAATTGTGAATTATGAATAAGACTGAATCAGCTTATAACTTATAGCCCATAACTCATAACTCTTTTTTATTTTTGCCAAAATTTTGCTAGAAAATGTTACAATTAAATGTGTTGCGTCAAAATCCTGAATGGGTAAAGGAACGCTTGACCGTCAGAAATTTTGCACAAACGGAACTCGTGGACGAAATCATCGCGTTGGACGACGAGCGTAAAAGCCTACAACTGCAATTTGACACAGCACAATCCAAAATAAACGCCGCATCCAAATCCATCGGGCAACTGATGGCACAAGGGAAAAAAGAAGAAGCGGAAACCCTGAAAAACGAAGTATCGGAACTCAAACCACAACTGGAGCCCATCAAGGAAAAAATGTCCCAAACGGAACAAGCACTCCATGAAAAACTTGTATTGCTTCCAAATCTTCCTTACAAACTGGTCAAACCCGGCAAATCCGCTGATGATAACGAAATTGTCAAAACAGGTGGTATCGTTCCGAAACTACCTGAAAACGCTTTGCCACATTGGGACTTGATTGAACAATACAAATTGATTGATTTCGAAACTGGAGCAAAAATCACCGGACGTGGATTTGCTTTATATACAGGAAAAGGCGCAAAGCTGCAGCGCGCGATGAGCAACTATTTTCTTGATTTCAACACCGAAGCGGGTTATTTTGAGTACATCCCTCCTTACATGGTCAACGAAGCATCTGCCTACAGCACCGGTCAGTTGCCGGACAAAGAAGGTCAGATGTACGAAGCAACGGCAGACAAATTTTATCTGATACCTACGGCGGAAGTTCCCGTTACCAATATATACCGCGATACGATATTGAAAGATTCGGATTTCCCAATCAAAATGACCGCATATTCTCATTGTTTCAGACGGGAAGCGGGAAGTTTTGGTAAAGACGTGCGTGGTTTGAATCGCGTTCACGAATTTGAAAAAGTGGAAATCATCCAGATTGTACATCCGGACAAGAGCTACGAAGTATTGGACGAAATGGTCGCTCACGTAGAAAAACTCATCCAATCTTTGGAACTACCCTACCGTATATTGCGTCTTTGCGGCGGCGATATTGGATTTACAAGTGCGATAACATATGATTTTGAAGTGTATAGCGAAGCGCAAGACCGCTGGTTGGAAGTGAGCAGCGTCAGCAACTTTGAAACATTCCAAGCCAATCGCTTGAAATGCCGCTTCAAAAACGAAGAAGGAAAAACGCAGCTAGCTCACACGTTGAATGGTAGTTCGCTTGCATTGCCTCGCATATTGGCAGCGTTATTGGAAAACAACCAAGCCGAAAACAGCATCAAGATTCCAAAAGTTTTGCAACCATATTTTGGTGCGGAAGAGATTGCGAAACCGTAGAGACGTTATTCCTTTCATATTTGCATTGCATGTAAGGAATGAGGTAAATTCTTTCAAAAAGATTACGAAAGATGGCAAACAACAATACGACAAGATTTAGCGATAGAGTAGAAAACTACGTCAAATACCGACCGGACTATCCGAAAGAAATAGTTTCTTTTTTACAAAAAAATTATGGACTGTATACTGATAAATTAATTGCTGATATAGGATCTGGGACAGGGATATTGAGTCAATTGTTTTTAGACAATGATTATACCGTCATAGGAATAGAACCAAATAAGGAAATGCGCGAGAAGTCGGAAGAACTGCTCCGCCCTTATCAACGATTCTCAACAACAAGTGGAACGGCAGAGAATACGATGTTACAAAAAAATTCCGTGGATGCGATTATTGCCGGACAAGCATTTCACTGGTTTGATCGCGGAAAATGTAAGATAGAATTTGAGCGCGTTTTGCATCCAGGAGGTTTAGTTGTTTTGATTTGGAATGAAAGATTGTCTGATTCAGATTTTGAAAAAGAATATGATTTACTGATAAAAAAACATGCGATTGATTATGTTACAGTAGACCATAGAAACATCCATGATACAGATATTTCGGCTTTTTGTGAACCACATTCCGTAGTACTGAAAACTTTTCCTAATAAACAAGTATTTGATTTTGACGGATTGAAAGGGCGATTGCTCTCTTCCTCGTACATGCCGACGGAAAAGCAAAATGGATTTGAAGAAATGATTGCGGACCTCCACGAACTTTACCAAAAATATCAGCAAGATGATCAGATCACCATTTCTTATACAACTAAAGTGTATGTGTCTGTATTTGCATAATATTGGATGGACGGCTCTCCTTTTCTCAAAAATCCACCGTATTGTCCGGAAACTGCAGTTTGCTTGACTTTTCCTTACTGCCATTCTTGAAACGAATCATATTGATTTGTTCCTTTTTATAGTCGTAAAGCAATGTATTGAATACGTGTACCTGTTTAGGTTCGGGTACATTTTTTATTTCAAAATAAATCCAGATACTCTCGCTCTGCTCCTCATAACCGATGAACTGCATCGGACGCACAACATTGTTGACACGCACCTGCAGACGGCTTTTGACATATTGGTCAATCCATTTGTTGACGAAGGTAGAATCCTTGGGGTGCAATATGTCAAGCGGATAATCCTTGTGCAGGTTTTTAATAGTGTTTTCCAAATCGTCAGTAAAAATACGAACACTCACCTCCATCGTTTTTTCTTTTGGCACATAGTTCACTTCCGTCATCGAAACAAAAAACGGATGCAGGAAAAAGAAGAAAATACGAAGAAAGACAAAGGACATTATTTTGCGGTTTTGTACTGCAAATTACGGTCAATTCCGTAATTTTATGGCTTAAGTACTCGTTTCATGAATGATTTCTGGTTATTCTTCACAACTGGAATAGAACACATCGCGGACTGGAAAGGGATTGACCACATCTTGTTCATCACTGCATTATGCCTCCGTTATGTGTGGAAAGACTGGAGGAAGATTTTGGTATTGGTGACTGCATTTACCGTGGGACATTCGTTGACATTGGCTTTGAGCGTTTTCAATATACTCAATATACCGACGGTGTGGACAGAGTTTCTTATCGGCGTGACTATATTGATAACAGCACTCTCTGATTTGCGGGCGGAGAAAGGACACAAGACAAAATATCCGTTGATATACTATTTCGCCCTGGTATTTGGATTCATACACGGGATGGGCTTCAGTACGCTTCTGAAAAGTATGTTGGGACGCGACCAGCAAATCGTGGGTCAATTATTTGCGTTTAATCTTGGGTTGGAAGTTGGGCAATTATTGATAGTCGCCTGCTTGTTGACACTATTGACTATATTAGCTAAAATAGGTATCGACCGCCAACATTCACGGATTTTTATCAGCGGCGCTATCGCTGCGCTTTCATTGGAAATGTGTATAGAAAGATGGCCGTTTGATGTAAAAAAAGAAGATAATATTTCTACCATTAAAATACAATATATAAACAATAAGCATTAAAATTTCGACACTATACAGAACATTGCTTAACGGTTGTGGACTATGCTTGGTTTCACTAGGCACACTACAAGCCCAGAATATCAGAAACAACCCGACATCCAATCATGGCAACGCTTTCGAGCAATTGGGTACCATATTGCCAACGCCTAATAGTTACCGTACAGCGAGCGGTGATGCAGGTCCGAACTATTGGCAACAGCGTGCAGATTACGATATTGCCTGTACTCTGGACGAAAAAAACTTGTTGTTGAAAGGGGAAGAAACCATCACTTATTTCAATAACAGCCCTGGCCCATTGAGTTACCTGTGGTTACAGTTGGACGAAAACGAACATAGTTCCATCAACAACGCCAACTATCAAGACCCTTCCAATATCAGCAAAAGAGGTATGGAAAGCTTAAATTCCCTGAAGAAATTAGAACAATCGGGCGCGGACAACGGTTTTGGCGACAAAATAGAATCCATAACGGATGCTAATGGAAAGGCTTTACCTTATACTGTCAACAAAACCATGATGCGCATCGACTTACCAACTCCGCTTGCCGCAAAATCCAAAATCATTTTCAAAGTAAAATGGCATTACAAAATATCAGACCGCATGGTACAAGGTGGTCGCGGTGGTTACGAATATTTTCCTGAGGATGGCAACTATCTGTTCACCATGACACAATGGTATCCACGCCTTTGTGTGTACAGTGATTTTCAGGGTTGGCAAAACCATCAGTTTACCGGACGTGGTGAGTTTGCGCTGACTTTCGGAAATTTCAAGGTAAAAATGACCGTTCCGGCAAATCATATCATCGGTGCAACCGGTCAAGGACAGAACTATCAACAAGTATTGACTCCTGCGCAATACAAACGTTGGCAAGAAGCCCAAACGGCAAAAGAACCCGTTGAAATAGTTACATTGGCAGAAGCAAAAGCGTCGGAAACCAACAAAGACCAAAATACAAAAACCTGGGTGTTTTATGCAGATAGCGTGCGTGATTTTGCATGGATATCTTCGCGCAAACTCATCTGGGATGCGATGCCAACTTATGTCAACAACAAGAAAATCATGTGCATGAGCTTGTATGGAAAAGAAGCCTACGGACTCTACCGCAAATTTTCCACTAAAGTGGTAGCACATACCATTCGTAGTTATTCGCATTTTACCATCAATTATCCTTATCCGGTTGCACAGAGTATCGAAGCTTCTAATGGTATGGAATATCCGATGATCTGTTTCAACTATGGTCGTACCGAAAAAGACGGAACTTATAGTGAAGCCACCAAAAACGGAATGATTGGCGTCATCACGCACGAGGTCGGACACAACTTTTTCCCGATGATTGTCAACAGTGACGAACGTCAATGGACTTGGATGGACGAGGGTTTGAATACTTTTGTGGAATATCTCACGGAAGAACTTTACGACAACAAATTTCCTTCCCGCCGTGGTCCTGCTTATAGTATCACGGACTATATGCGTCTTCCAAAAGACCAGTTGGAACCCATCATGACCAATAGTGAAAACATCGTTCAGTTCGGACCTAACGCTTACTCCAAACCCGCAACCGGATTGAATATCCTGCGCGAAACCATCATGGGACGTGATTTGTTTGATTTTGCATTCAAGACCTATGCGGAACGTTGGAAATTCAAACATCCAACTCCGGCAGATTTTTTCCGCACGATGGAAGATGCAAGTGGCGAGGATTTGGATTGGTTTTGGAGAGGTTGGTTTTATGACATTACGCCATGCGACATTGCATTGGATAGTGTGAAAACATTCAAATATGATGAATCCGGAAAACAGTTCAGCATGAAAAGACCAGCTGGAAAATTGGACAAGCCTTCGATCCCGGCTTATGACGACATTTCCAAAATCCGTAACCGTCAGGACAAAAACATTCGTTTCTTGACGGACACTGATACTTCTTTGCAGGATTTTTATTGGAAATATGACCGCGGTATCATTCCTTACGATTCCACGATCGGCATTCCGGAATCAAAGATAGCAACGGAATCCTTGAGCTCTAGTGAACAGGCGGAATGGAAAAACAAATTCATCTACGAATTGCATTTCACCAATAAGGGAGGTCTAGTCATGCCTGTGATTGTAGCATTCAACTATAAAGACGGAACGAGCGAGATTAAACGCATTCCGGCTCAGATATGGCGCAAAAACGAAAAAGAATTTTCCAAGGTGTTTATATTGGACAAAGAGGTCAATACTATACAGTTGGATCCTTACCGCGAAACGGCAGATATCGACGAGACAAACAACACATGGCCAACAGTCTCTCAACAAACCAAGCTGGAACTATACAAGATGAAACAAGCCATACGTGGTCAGTCTTCCGGACTGAACCCAATGCAGGCTCTGAAGAAATCATAGTATTGGGCAAAAGGAATTTTGAGAATAACGCCAATACATATGTTAGAGCGCAATCCCGAAACCACAACTCGTGAAAAAGACACTAATGAAAAAAATCGCTACAATTTTAGTAATCATAATCATGAGTTTTCTTTTGTTTTATATGTTTATGACATACGACAGAAATTATACTTGGGCAAAAGAATATCCTAACGAAATAAAACAAATAGCAGAATTATCGAATCTGAAAATTGAAAGAACTGAAAAAATAAACGTTGACAAAGTCCAACTTCCAACTGAACGAAAAATAAAGATCAAAATACAAAAATTCTTAAACAATCTCGGTTTAATGAGTTATGGAACCGAGGTTGGCGAGAAGATAATTTTAAAATCCGAAGACGAAAATTCAAACATTATTTGTAAATCTTGGTGTTTAAGTGACCATTTAATCGGATTAGAAGTTCAATATAAAAATATTGGAGAGCAAGAATTAGGAGAACTCAAAAAGCAGTTTGAAAATCAATTTTCCAAATATAAATTAATTTGGACAAAACTCAAATAAAAAAGTGACAGCATATAATATCGGTTTGGCGAAATGCGGGCGGAAGAGCTAATGCTCGGCTTCAGTACTTTTTTCGCCACCAAATGCTGTTCGCTTTGGCTTTTTACTAAATTAGCCAACGGCTCACAGCATTGGCGAACCATTGACTGTAATTTTATGCAAAAAACTTCATACATATTGAAAATTGAGAATCCCTGTCCTCAAGACTGGGATTTAATGTGGAAAAATGAATGTGGAAAATTTTGCTCCCGTTGTTCAAAAACTGTCATAGATTTTTCCGACTTAACTGACGAAGAAGTTTACAAAATAATCAATCGAACAACAGAAAAAATATGTGGGCACATCACCGTTAATCAACTAAACAGAGCCATATCTCATCGGGCGTCAAACAAAAACATCCCCTTATTAAAACTAGTTGCAGGGCTTTTATTTATTGGATTTCCCAAAGCTTCAACTACGTTTGGAAGACAAATTGGAAGTAATATTGAAGGTTTCCAGATGGTCAATACCGAACGTACGCTTACGAAACCTAAAAAGAACCCAACTGATCCGTCTTATAATACAATACGAGGTAAAATTGTTGACAGCGGGACTAAAGAAATTTTATCTGGAGCCGTAGTTGTAATAAAAAGAACTAATATAGGAGTAGTAACTGATGAGAAAGGAGATTTTAGTTTAACAATTCCTGACAGGCTATTAACTGAAAAAATTGTATTTGTTGTTTCATGTGTTGGTTATTCATCAAAAGAATTCTCAATTAGCAAAGATTCGTTAAATATGCCAATCAATTTTGCAATACCTCAGACCGAACAAACATTGGACGGAGAAATAATTATTGTCAAAAAGAAAAAGTGGTGGCAATTCTGGAAATAACAACTACAGCCCAGACTTCTGGTGGATAAAATAACAAATCTCAACGTTTATACAAAATCCGATTGTTGTCAATTCTTTTTATCTTTACGCCATGGCATTCAAGATATATACAAAAACCGGAGACAAGGGAACGACCGGATTGATTGGAGGTTCGCGTGTGAGCAAAGCGGATTTGCCTATTGAGGCTTGCGGTACTTTGGACGAGCTCAACAGCCATATTGGTTTGATAGCTGACTTGGTGGAAACCAAGTTTGACATTGATTTTCTTCGGGAAATCCAAAAAGACCTTTTCGTTATCGGAGCCATAGTCACATTGGATGTCCATAAAAAAAATGCGCCCAAAATAGCTTCTCTAAAAGACGATAAAATAACCATTCTGGAGAATAAGATTGACGAAATGGAAGAGCAGCTTCCTGCGATGACACATTTTATTCTACCCGGTGGACACCCGACTGTTTCGCAGATTCATATTGGACGAAGTGTTTGCAGACGCGCGGAACGTATTGTGATTGAACTCAAAGAAAACAACTATCCGACACTACCGGAAAACGTGTTGCAATACCTAAACAGGTTGAGCGATTTTCTGTTTGTTTTCGCACGTTATATTGGACAGCAATTAGGCGTGGAAGAAATCAAATGGATTCCCGAGAAAGACTAGGCTTCCACAGCTTTTCGGTTAATGACTTCATTTTCTATCAGTCCGTCTTTCATGTGCAAAACGCGGTCGCTCATATTGGCGAGCTCCTCGTTGTGCGTCACAATCAAAAACGTCTGGTCAAACTCGTTTCGCAGTTGCACAAAAAGCTCGTGCAGGTCTTTTGCATTTTGGCTATCGAGGTTTCCGGTGGGCTCGTCCGCAAAAACGATTGCCGGTTGATTAATCAAGGCTCTAGCGACAGCGACACGTTGCTGCTGACCTCCGCTTAGTTGTCCCGGCTTGTTGTCCATCTTATCCGAAAGTCCCAGTTTTTCCAATAGTTTCGCCGCGTCATCTTCCACTTGAGATTTTTTCTTTCCGGCAAGCCAACCCGGAATACACACGTTTTCCAAGGCGGAAAATTCGGGTAATAAGTGATGGAACTGAAAGACAAATCCAATATTCATATTTCGGAAATGCGCCAGTTTTTTGCCTTTCAATTGGCTGACCAATTGATTCTCCAAATATATTTCGCCGCTGTCCGCCGCATCCAATGTTCCCAATATATGCAAAAGCGTGCTTTTCCCCGCACCGGAAGAGCCGATAATGGAGACAATCTCGCCCTTGTTGATTTCAAGAGAAACGCCTTTCAATACTTCCAGTTCGCCGTATTTTTTGTGGATATTGACCGCCTTGAGCATATTTTCTGTTTAGAAATACAAACCTAATGGATATTTTTATTTTCGGGTCGATTTATTCGACATAACCGCGGATATGGAATTTGGCATGATGTTGCATCTACTAATTCGTATTTTCGAATATCAGAAACGGAATGAAAACAACACCAAAAATTTTCGTAACTATAAAAAGACAACTATGGTTCAATAAGCGATTATGGAACTTGTT
>JAATFC010000095.1 GCA_015655435.1 Chitinophagales bacterium
CATATTGCCGGGCGGGCACGATCCAAGTGGAGCTTATTGGTACGACAACAAAACCGGAAAATTTGTAACGAGTACATACTATAGGCAAAGTTTGCCTGATTGGGCGGAGGCATTCAATGCGCGCAAAATCGTAGATTCCCTATATGCGCTTAATTGGAATCTGACTACTGATTCCTCACTCTATCCTTTATATTCCTCTCCGGATAGTGCGGCTTACGAAGGCGCGCAAATTATAAAAGAAAAAACTACTTTCCCATATCCGCTTGCTCAATTCATCGGAAACGATTATGGCAAAATAATGTACACGCCTTATGCCAATACGATGACAACCGATATGGCAATTGCCGCTTTGAAAGGTGAAAAGCTAGGTTTGGTTGACGTGACCGATATGTTGGCTGTCAGCTATTCCGCTCCGGATTATATTGGACATACCAACGGACCGAACTCTTGGGAACAAATGGACGATTATATCCGTTTGGACAAGGAAATCGGAAAGTTATTGTCCACTTTAGACGCAACGGTTGGAAAAGGTAATTACACCGTTTTCCTTTCCGCTGACCACGGCGCAGCGCATTCCGGAGCTTTTTCGGAAATACACAACCTCCCCGGCGGCGTATTTAGTGAATCTGCCATGAAAAACGACATGAACGAGCAGTTGAAAAACAAATACGGATTTCCCAATATCATCAAAAGTGTCAACGAATATCAAGTTGCATTTAACTACGAACTGCTCAACCGTACTGAAAACATCAACCGCGAAGACCTTACCAACTGGGTAATTCGTTATTTGCAGGCACGCCCGGAGATAATGTCCGCATTTGCTTTCAATAGATTAGGACAGACGCTAATCCCCGAAGTCCAAAAGGAAAGAACCATCAACGGCTACTACGCACAACGCTGTGGAGACATTCAATTTATAGCCAAACCCGGCTATTATGGAGGAAGTGCGAAAGGTACTACGCACGGCACATGGAATCCTTACGATTCCCACATTCCGCTTGTCTGGTACGGCTGGGGCATCAAGCACGGAGAGACCAATCGGGAAACATACATGACGGACATTGCAGCTACGGTAGCAGCACTCCTACACATACAGATGCCAAGTGGCTGCATAGGAAAATCAATACCGGAAGCATTCAAATAAATAACCTAACCTCATAGAAAACAACGACTTAGCTTCGTTGTTTTTTTGTATGGACATAAGTCATTAACATGATTTTGTAAAAATTAAACAAACGTTTGAATAATTCATTATTTCATTGTTACTTTGCACACTCATAGGTACTACTCTTTGTTTTTGGACAATCGACCTTTATCATAAATAAAAAAACTGAATGAAAAGAATTACAGGGATTTTCACTATCCTATTCGTTCTACAGGCACATTTTACCCATGCACAGGTAACTCTGTCCCAAGCTACCGACACCACCTTGCAAGAAGCGGACTTGCAGACTTGTATTGATGTGGCGCTAAAGAACTTTCCATTGATTAAGCAAAATCAATTGGACCAAAAGATAACCGAATCTCAAATCAAATCGAAAATCGCAGCCTGGTATCCGCAAGTCAACCTGAACGCGAGCTATCAGAACACATTCCAAAGACTTACGATGGTAACATCACAAGGTTCATTTACTTCTGGAACGTACAATACATCTGGAGTTCAATTGGCGGCTACGCAGAATCTGTTCAGCAGAGATGCCTTATTGGCAACCAAAAGTGCCGGAGATGTAAGACAAAACACGCTTAACCAATTGATTACCAACAAGATTGATTTGGTAGCGAGTGTGACGAAATCATACTATGCCATCCTGTCCATCATGCAGCAGGTAAAGGTATTGGACGAAGATATCGTGCGATTGCAGAGAAGTCTGAAAGACTCCTATAACCAATACAAAGCTGGTATCGTAGACAATACTGGTTATAAACAAGCGACAATCAGTCTTAACAATAGTAAAGCCCAAAAGCAGGGATTGGAAGCTTCCATACCTTATTATTACGCTTTATTAAAAATGTATATGAACTATCCTGCGGAAAAGGATTTTTCGGTTCATTACGATTCATTGGCGCTTGACCAACTTGCAAGACTGGATACTAATCAAAATGTTGATTTTCAGCAAAGAATTGAATACAAGTCATTGGTTACCAACAAACGTCTATTGGAAGCTAACCTGAAATATGAAAAATGGAGTTATTTACCTACAGTTTCTTTGTTTGGCAATTATAACATGAACTATTTCAATAATAGGTTTTCGGGCTTGTACAAAGACAACTTTCCACAGTCTTATGCAGGAATACAAGTAGCCATGCCACTTTTTCAAGGTGGAAAAAGAAGGGAGAACATCAAGATAGCACAGTTTAATCTGGAGCGTAATGCATGGGATTTTCAAAATCTGAAAAATTCCGTCAATCAGGAGTACCAATCAGCCATTGCAACATATAAAACAGACCTTGCAACTTATAACGCTACAAAAGAAAACATGCAGTTGGCGCAAGAAGTCTACAGTACAGTTGAGCTACAATACCGCGCTGGTGTAAAAACTTATCTGGATGTCATCACCGCAGAAACTACTTTGTTGACATCAAAAATCAATTTTACCAATTCCTTATTCAAGCTACTTTCAGACAAGGTAGACGTCGAAAAAGCAAATGGTTCTATTCAGCCTAATTAAAATAACTAACATTTAAAATTCCTTATATATTATGTCATTGTATACCACACACAAAATAACAGGACTTGCTCTATTATTAGCACTAGCTTCCTGTGGTGGAAATAAGCAAAAAGGTGGCGCTATGGCTGGAATGCCAGACCCCAATGCTCCGATTCCTGTCACCGATACGGTGGTAGGCTACAGTCAGGCAACTTTCAGCGACCAGTTCCCAGGCTCTGTTACCGCATTCCAACAGGTAAACCTGACTCCGCAAGTCTCAGGATATGTTACCGGTATACATTTCAGAGATGGTCAGAAGGTATCCAAAGGACAACTTTTGTACACTATTGATGACCAAGTTTACAGTGCCAATCTTTCCAATGCCAATGCCAATATCGCAGTCCAACAGGCCGCAGTGGACAAAGCACAGAAAGATTACGAACGTTACCACATGTTGGACAAAGAAGATGCCATCGCTAAACAGCAAGTTGACTACGCGGATGCTGCATTGGAATCTGCCAAAAAGCAGTTAGCTGCGGCAAGAGCAAATGCGTCCAGCGTACACAGTAATGTTCGTTTTACCAAAATATACGCACCGTTTTCCGGTACAGTCGGCATTTCACAAGTGCGTGTAGGAATGGCGGTATTTGCAGGACAATCTGTTTTAAATACTATTTCGACCAACAATCCTATAGCAGTTGACTTCAACGTAGACCAGATTAATATCAACCGTTTCATTGCATTGCAACAAAGCAAGTCCAATGTTTTCCAGATACAATTGGGCGCAGACAGTATTTATCCTCACAAAGGATATGTAGCGATGATAGACCGTGCAGCCGATATGCAAACAGGAACTGTCAGAGTTCGTCTTTCTTTTGCTAATGACAATGACCGTCTGAAACCCGGTATGAATGCAACAGTATTGGTCGGTGACCAGAAAAATGCCTTATTGATTCCGTCGAAAGCCATTGTTGCACAATTGGGAGAGTTTTATGTGTATGTCATAGGAGATTCCAGTAAAGTTTCTCAAAGAAAAATCAAACAAGGCAATACAAGCGGTCGATTTACATCCATACTTTCCGGACTAAACAATGGAGACAAAATCGTAGTTGACGGAACACAGAACTTACGTGAAGGCGCTAAAGTTATCAACCAGAAAGACATGGCAGCACAACAAGCAGCACAAGGCGCTCAGCAAGGTGCAGGCAAAAAATAGTAGGCATTAATTCAGAACCACCCATAAGGACGGATGACAACATCCTTATAAGAAAGATTAAAAATTATGATCGCAGATACTTTTATAAAACGGCCCGTCACGGCGATAGTCATATCTATCGTCTTGGTTCTGGTCGGTATATTGGCCATGATGAATCTGCCAATATCAAAGTTTCCGGATATTACGCCACCTACAGTTTCCGTTACAGCAAACTATACCGGAGCGGATGCGGTAACAGCGGAACAAACTACTACCACGCAGATTGAAACCAACATCAACGGTTCTCCCGGCATGGAGTACATGACATCCAATAGTACATCTACCGGAGCGGTTTCCATATCGGTCACTTTTGCAGTGGGAACAAACATCGATGTAGCCACATTGGACGTACAGAACCGTGTGAGCGTGGCGCAACCGTCATTGCCGCAAGCGGTTCAACGTCTAGGTGTTACTACCAGAAAGAGAAATCCTTCCATATTTATGGCGTTAGGGGTATATTCTCCTCACGATACACACTCTGCAGTATTCTTAGGCAACTATACCAACATCTACATCAAGGACGTTATTTTACGTACACCCGGAGTTGGTGACGTATTGACCCGTGCACAGGATTTCAGTATGCGTATCTGGTTAGATCCGGACAAACTTTCGAAATTTGGAATGACTCCTGCTGATGTTACCACAGCCATTACTAATCAGAATATGCAGATTGCTGCAGGTTCGTTTGGTGGTGTACCACAACCAAATTCACAGACATTTGAATATACTGTCATCAGTAACGGACGTCTAAGTACACCTGAAGAATTCAACAATATTATTGTAAGATCCAATGCCAGCAACGGAAGTTTGGTATACTTAAAAGATGTTGGCAGAGCGGAATTAGGAACATTTGACTATACCGCAAATGGTTTCATAGGTCTCCATCCTGCAGCCTTTATGCTGATATATCTTGCCCCAGGAGCCAATGCCTTGGATACATACGACAAGGTTGTTGAGAATCTGAACAAGATGAAGAAAACCTTCCCATCGGACGTAGACTATGCAGTTCCTTTGGAAACAGCCTCTGTCGTAACTGCATCCATTGACGAGGTGGTACATACGTTTGTCGAAGCACTTATTCTAGTTATTATCGTGATTTTGGTGTTCCTTCAAAGCTGGCGCGCAACATTGATTCCTGTATTGGCAATTCCAGTTATCTTGATTGCGACATTTATCCTATTTATACCGTTTGGATTTACGCTCAATACTTTAACGCTCTTTGCCTTTGTATTGGCAATCGGTATCGTCGTGGATGATGCGATTGTCGTGGTGGAAGCGGTGCAACACTATCTGGATACGACTTCCATGTCGGCAAAGGAAGCGACACATAAAGCAATGCAGGACATTTCTGCACCAGTTATCGCGATTGCGTTGATTTTGGCTGCCGTATTTGTTCCGGTAAGTTTCATTCCGGGTATTTCGGGAAGGCTTTACCAACAGTTTGCGATGACTATCGCGGTTTCCGTATTGATATCTGCATTTATTGCCTTGTCTCTGACTCCGGCATTATGTAGTCTCATGATGAAACAGACAAAAGACACTACCAAAAGTCGTAATATTATTTACAGGTTCAATAATGGTTTCAACAGATGGTTTGGTCGAGTTACGGATAAATACACCAGTGCAGTTGCTTGGTTAATCAAGCGCGCATGGGGTGTTGTTGTAGCATTGATTGTCATTATCATCGGAATGGTTTTCTTATTCAAATCCAAACCTTCCGGATTCTTACCTATTGAGGACGAAGGTCGTCTGTTCGTAGCTTACCAGTTGCCTGAAGGGGCATCAATGACCCGCTCTATCGCAATGTTGGGAGAAATCATGAAACGCGTACAGCAAATACCGGAAATCAAAGTATTGGGAGGCCTTGGAGGTTTCAACGCACTGACATCCGCAGCCAAATCCAATTCCGGAACCATGTTCGTCCAGTTAAAACCATGGGACGAACGTCCAGGAAAAGGTCAAACTGCCGCTGCCGTCGTACAGGAAATCAACAAGCGTTGTGCGGACCTGGCTACGCAGGCCAGAATCCTTGCAGTGACGCCACCGCCAATTGATGGTTTGGGTCAGTCTTCCGGTTTTACGGTTGAAGTATTGCAAACAACAAGTACAGACAGCCTTCCGGTATTCGAAAAAGTAGCACAGAAATTTCAGTTTGCAGCAATGCAAAGACCTGAAATCGCTTATGCTATGACTTTCTTTACTTCTCATACACCCGCTTACAGCGTAGATGTCAATAGAGACCAGATTGCAAAATATGGTGTCAATATGGGAGATGCATTTGGTGTATTGTCTACACTATTGGGTAGTACTTATGTCAATGACGTAACCTTGTTTGGACGTAATTTCCGTGTAATGACAATGGCGGATAGCAGTTTCCGTGTTTCTCCTAGCGTATTTAACCAATACTACGTACGAAACAGTGCTGGTGGTATGATACCGTTAAGCTCTCTGGTTACAACCAGATTGACGGAAGCTCCTTCCGTTCTTAGCCACTACAATATCTACCGAAACATTGAATTTATCGGTGCACCTAAACCAGGATTCAGTAGCGGCCAGGCATTGGATGCATTGAAAGAGGTTGCGACACAGACATTGCCAGATGGTTATGACTATGCGTTCTCTGCAATGAGCCGAGAAGAGTTGACTGCGGGTAACAGTACGATTTACGTATTCATTGCGTCGTTCGTATTCGTGTTCTTGTTCATGGCGGCACTGTATGAAAGCTGGGCAATTCCATTTGCGGTTATCTTGGCGGTACCTATTGGTATATTTGGTTCGATTGTGACATTGACATTCACACCAACATTGGTCAACGATATCTATTTCAAAATCGGGTTGCTGACCGTAATTGGTTTGGCTGCCAAAAATGCCATTCTGATTGTCGAATATGCCAAAGAGAGACTCGACAAGGAAGGTATGCCGATTGTCGAAGCGACATTGCAGGCTGTTTCTTTGCGTCTTCGTCCAATCATGATGACATCGCTCGCCTTTATATTGGGAGTATTGCCATTGGCTTTTGCAACAGGTGCAGCCTCTGTAGCACGTAGTACATTGGGATGGACAGTGTGTGGTGGTATGATTGCTGCATCCTCTATTGCGATATTCGTCGTTCCGGTTCTATTCGTCTTGATTGCTCGTGTAGCATACAAAGAGGAAGATTTGAGAAAATTAAGAATCCAACACGAAGAGTCCAAAGATGGCAGCAGTCACAACAATGGTGGACATTAATTAGAATTTATACAAAGAAACAAGGCGGTTCAATATGAACCGCCTTGTTTCTTTTTTATAACAGAAAAAAATTATCCCAACTGGGCTGCCAGTTCCTCTGCTTCAATTTCAAAATGGTCGGCATTGTAAACGGCTTTTTCATTTTGAATCACAAGCACTTGTGGAGATTCGTGTTCCACGTCCAATATAGACTCCAGCCTATCCGAAATCTCTCTATGGGCAATCAAGTCCAAATAGTAATAATCCGCATTTGCCAATAGCAAATCCGTGCGTTCCATACGATTCCAAACGGTCTTGCTGATACTGCAACGTGTACTGTGTTTGAAAATTACCTGTGGGCGGTCTTTGGACTTTTCCATAATTTCGTTCAATTGTACCTCCGAGGTTAAATCATTCCAATTCATTTGCATATATTTTGATGATTATACAAAATTAGTGCTTTCTATTTTTTGATTTGTCCTATTTTATCCAAACTTTGCACACAACGAAAAAGGCATTCATGAAAATACATTTTATATCCATCGGCGGTAGTGTCATGCACCAACTGGCGATTTCCCTACATAGAAAAGGTTATACGGTAACAGGCTCTGACGATGAGATATTCGAACCGGCAAAATCCAATCTGGAAAAAGAAGGTTTGTTACCCGCCAATATTGGCTGGGATGCCGATTTTATCACTCCCGATTTGGATGCGGTCATATTGGGCATGCACGCCCGTGAGAACAATCCGGAACTAGTCAAGGCAAAAGAATTGGGATTAAAGATTTATTCATTTCCGGAATACATCTACGAGGAAAGCAAGGACAAAAACCGTGTGGTAGTAGGCGGTAGTCATGGCAAAACGACAACGACTTCCATGATTATGCATATCCTGCAAGGCGCTCACCAAGATTTTGATTACATGGTGGGAGCGCATCTGGATGGGTTTGAATTCAGTGTGAAAATAACGGATGCTCCGACCATCATCTGCGAAGGAGACGAATATCCGGCAAGTACATTGAATAAACACCCGAAATTCCATTTTTTGTTCCCGCATATCGCAGTTCTTACGGGCATTGCGTGGGACCATATCAACGTTTTTCCGACTTTTGATATCTATCTGGAGCAGTTCCGTATTTTTATTGACAAAATAGAAAAAGGCGGCACGCTCATTTACAATATGACAGATTCCGTACTTGCCGAATTGGTCGAAAAGCACAAAAGAGCGGACATCCAATACCAACCTTACGACCTGCCGACACACCGTATCGAAAATGGCGTCACACATGTTTCTTTTGACGGTTCAGATACAGCTCTAAAAGTATTTGGCAACCACAACCTGTTAAATCTGCATGCGGCTTTCCTTGTAACAAAAAAATTGGGTGTCGATACGGAAACATTTCTTAGCGCGGCAGCAACATTTACAGGAGCATCCAAGCGTCTTGAATTGGTCAACCGCAACGTACAAACCAATATCTATCGTGATTTTGCCCATGCGCCCAGCAAGGTAAAAGCTTCTATCGATGCAGTAAAAGAGCAATTTCCCAATCGTCAACTGATTGCAGTGCTGGAGTTGCATACATACAGTAGCCTCAACGCGGACTTCATGCACCAATACAAAGGCGCAATGGACAAAGCGGACAAAGCAGTTGTCTTTTATGCAAAACACGCACTGGAAATAAAGCACATGCCAGACCTTCCAAAGGAAAAAATTATAGATGGTTTTGACAAAAAAGACTTGGTTGTATTGACCAATCGAGCAGAACTTGAAAACTGGATAAAAGAGCAACATTACCGCGACGCTAATCTCCTATTGATGAGCAGCGGCGATTACGACGGCATGAATATCCCGGAAATAACAAAACTGATTTTAAACAAAGACTAAATCGATTTGAAAGGTTTGAGCTAGTTTTTGCATTACACACGAAACTTTTAGATTTAGTTTTTTTACTTTTTACTTTTGAATAATGAATATAGAACTTACTAAACCGCTTGCATTTATAGACCTGGAGACCACGGGTGTCAATATCAGTCAGGACCGCATCGTCGAACTGGCTATTGTAAAAGTCATGCCTTCCGGCGAACTGATACAAAAAAGAAAACTAATCAATCCCGAAATGCCAATTCCCAAGTCGTCATCCGATATACATGGCATTACGGACGAGATGGTAAAAGAC
>JAATFC010000042.1 GCA_015655435.1 Chitinophagales bacterium
GTGAAATGTATACCTGCAAAATCCTTGTGAGAGAAGCATACATCACCCAAAGTCTTGCCATCTACGGTAACCAAATTGATTACACCATCAGGTAAGCCAGCTTCTTTCAAAATCTGCATGATAAAATACGCGCTATACACTTGCGTTTCAGCAGGTTTCCATACCACTGTATTTCCGCAAAGAGCCGGAGCACATGGTAGATTGCCGCTGATTGCAGTAAAGTTGAATGGTGTGATTGCAAGCACAAAACCTTCCAGCGGACGCCAATCCGTCAAGTTGTGCGTTCCTGCTGCAGGAGCAGGTTGTTCCGCATGTATTTCACTTAGGAAATGTACATTGAAGCGAAGAAAATCTATTAGTTCGCATGCGCTGTCAATATCAGCTTGATAGGCACTTTTACTTTGAGCCAACATAGTAGCTGCATTCAGCAATTGCTTGTGCTTAGTGGATATCAATTCGGCAGCACGTAGAAAAATAGCAGCGCGGGATTCCCAAGGCATATTTTCCCAATCATCTTTAGCAGCAAGTGCTGCTTCAATAGCTGCGTTGACATGGCTGGCATCTCCCTTATGGAAATATCCTAGCGTATGCTTCAATTCGTGCGGAGGATGGATGGCAACTTTATCGCCTGTTCTGACTTCTTCTGCTCCAATGTATAGTGGAATGTCCACTTGTTCACTTTTCAGTTTTTTAAGCGCTTCCTTCAACTGTTTTTTTTCCGGTGTGCCCGGAGCGTAACTTAATCCCGGTTCATTGTGTGGACGAGGATAAGAAAATGTACCTACACTCATAGTTTTGTATTATAGTTTTTCATATTTGGCTAAGCCTGTGCAGCAGGTCCACCAAAATTCATGATTAAATCAGCACTCGCTTCTTTTATCGTGCCGTTTTCTTTTTCATAATTTTTCACATTGTCAGACAACGCATCCAAAAAACGTTTAGCATGTACAGGCGCCATTATTACGCGTGACTTGACACGGCTTTTGGGCATTCCGGGCATAATATTAACAAAATCCAATATAAACTCTGCCTGACTATGTGTGATGATGACCAGATTGGAATAAGATCCTTCTCCCACTTCTTCTGAAATCTCAATGTTCAGTTGTCCTTCTTTTTGTTCTTGTTGCATAAAATAATATAGTTCAAAAAATTACTCAATTATTTTTTCGACGTGAATAAATCTTCCTTCAGAGTCTAGACCCTCCAAAATTACGCGGAAAGATTTAGTTATGTCATTATTGAAGAAATTCAGATGGTATTCCTTGTTGTTTGCATCTGTCAATATGGTAGGCACCCAATACAAAGTAGACCTTAGGTCCGGCTTGTCATTGTACTCGTCCAGGCGCTCATAATTAGGTACATAAAAACTTCTCATTGAGGAATAGCCTGCAATCAACTGATGTGGCAAGCCACTTTTGGAGTTGGCGTCATTGGCAGTGCGCTCATCTCCTTTTCTAGTGTAAATGGCTATTGCGCCACCGCTACCACCTCCGAAACCTCCCATAAATGGAGGAGGCATCGTCTTGACATACGCCATATCTGTCACCGGCATATTGGTAATTGTCTGTACGTCTACGGGCATTTCATTCAGATAAATCTGTGGTGTGCCACCACGCCAAGTCAAAGATGGATTGTTCATGGGATTACTGATCTGAAGACCCGCAACTCTCCCTTGGAGGTATTGCAAAATATTCATGGACGATGCGGCAACCACATCATTGACTAGGTCAAAACCAGTACCGTTTCCTCCTGTAAACATGCCAGAAGCATATTTTTCATCCATTAATTGCAAAGCACTTTTAGGTCTGGTCTTAACAGTGACGGCTTCCATCGTGGTTGTTTTTTTCAACTCTTCCAACCTCGCTTCTTCCGCTAATAAATAGTTCAATAACGCATTTCCAGTTGTGTCCGAGACTTTCAGGTATTCCAGACTCAACGGATCTGGCATTATTTTCAAAGGAGGTACCTGTCTATTGTTCATAAAACGTACAGAAACCCTGTCGATCAGATTTTTCTTTTGAGCAAAAGAATAGCTGACATTTAATGAATCTGTGAAAATAGCCGCAGAATCGTTAAAAGTCCCATCTGGTTTGACTTTCATCATGTAAGGTATAATACCTGCATTGTCCCCTTTGCCTGTAGGTTTTGCCAATATCAACAAATCACCAGCCGTCCTTAACTGGTCTGCAGTCGCACCAAAAACCTTTCCAGACAAAGTAATGTAATTAGAATCGGCCGGGAAATTAATAGTCGGATATTGAGCTTTGGCAATTTTGTCCCAATCGTAGCGTCTCCAGCCGTGGGTCAGCATGACTAAGTCCAGATGATTTTTGATCTGGTCGGTGGTATCCGAAAAATAATATCCAGGATGGTACACCATTCCATGCAGATCTCCTGTTACCAAAAACCTAGTCAATATATCATCCGTGCTGTCTTTTCCCAATCCTGCATCTGTAACCGAAAGAGACATATTAGAAATATTACCTTGAGGGAGGCGCAAAACCATTTCATTATTGGCTCGCTTGGTCAATCCCAGTTTCAAAAAGCCAAATTCGGGTTCCACCACTGCATCTTTCATATTGGGAATAAAACATATCCTTTCTGAAAGGGGCACCCAGTTTTTGTCGAAAATCGTAACCTGCATAATACCAGCTGGGACATTGCTCACTTCTATGCTGCCGGATAGGCTCAGTTTCTCTGTCAGATTTCCGTTCGCAAGATAGACCGTTTGCTGCTGCACGGTTGCTAATATGTGTATTTGTTTTTGTTCTTCTGTAACATTTGCCGAACGGCTTATAAGGAAGGACTCTTTATTGCCCATTGCTTTTAGTTGCAAGACAACTCCCGAGCTCTGTACTTTTGGTAATTGCTGTGTTATATTGGCATCTCCAACTTTACATTTCGCCGTGTAGGTTTCTTTGTCACTTGGCAAAAAACGAAAGCTTCCCATTCCGTCGTGTATAGATTTAAAATCTGCTACCTTCTGGTTTTTACTGTCGAAAACAGTTCCGGATACGGATAGCGGAACACCATATTGGTCATTTGCCTTAAATGCGACATTGCTGCTGACATCTGCAACAAGATTGCCACCTTCAGGGAAAAAATTAATGACAGGTTTTACTGTCGGAACGGATTTTACGGCATTCTTTGTTATCCTTTTAACTATACGAATGTCTTTATTAAAAAAATAACTCGAATCAAAGTTTTTCATCCAAACAGTATAGGCGCGCATGTGGACAGCATTGCCTGCGATAGAGTCAGGAACTGCAAACTGTCCACCACCACCACTAACTATAATCGGGTAAACAAGATGAGCCAATACCTTGCCGTTGATATCGCTAAAATCAACATATAGATTTTTACTGATATTGGACGGAGTAATGCCCGCCATCACATATCCCTTGAACCAGATAGTGTCGCCAGGCATGTAAGCAGGCTTGTCCAACTGAAAATAAAGCCTTTCTGGACGATAATTGGTTCCGTAAATATTCAATACGCTGTCAATCCTCATCTGTGCCTTACCAATAGAAAACGCTCCTACTACAAGGAGCGTTATCAATAATTTCTTTCCTATTTTCTGCATGCTTGTCTTTATTTCGGATATAAACATTGTTGCTTTCTAAGATTAAAATTGCCGTTCTGAACTATAAAAGTAATGGAAAGCCTTTATTTTTTACCGAATATGGAAAAAAATTAATCCTAAAATGGATCTGGCTCATCCATATCGAAATTGCCATCGTTCATTTTGCTTCCCTGTATAAAGAAATGTGCACCGTCTCCGGATCCATTACCACCACCGTCTTGCGGTTGTATGGGTTTCCAGTTACCACCACCAAAATTGTTGTCTTCCGCTTCCTCGAACTTTTGGATGTCCAAACGTGCCCGAAGTTTAATCGTATCCAAAGAACAATTACGGTGTTTGGCAATACGGATATGCGTTTCACCAGCCGAGCTTTCTCCGTGTTCGTTTGTTCCAATTTCGTAGTATTCCGGACGATAGATGAACATGACCATGTCGGCATCCTGCTCAATAGCTCCCGATTCGCGCAAGTCACTCAATTGTGGCATCTTACTTTCCTTGCGCGTCTCCACGGCACGGCTCAACTGACTCAATGCAATAATTGGAATCATCAGTTCTTTTGCCAGTACTTTCAAGTTACGCGAAATAGTGCTGATCTCCTGTTCACGGTTGGAGTTACGTTCTCCACTGCCGCTCATCAATTGCAAATAGTCAATGATAATCAGACCCACCTTGTGTTTGTTGACCAAACGACGCGCTTTGGCTCGAAATTCAAATATATTCAACGCGGCCGTGTCGTCAATATAAATCGGTGCTGTTTCCAGACGTTTGACACCGCGAAGGTTAAGTTGTTGGTATTCGTGGTCTTCTAGTTTACCACGAGCTATCTTTTCCAGTGCAATTTCACTTTCCGCAGAAAGAATACGCTGTACTAACTGCGCGGAGCTCATTTCCAAAGAGAAAAAAGCAACTGGTGTCGGTTTGGTGGGATTCAATGCCGCATTACGTATAAGGTTCAATGCAAATGCAGTTTTACCTACGGCAGGACGGGCAGCCAATATAATCAAGTCAGAAGGTTGCCAACCGTATGTCAGCTTGTCCATCGTCGGAAACCCACTTGGAACACCTGAAATCTCATCCGTTTGGAATCGCATTTTGTCAATACGGGTAATGGCTTTTGCTAATGCGTCACCGATTTCGTCGTAGTTCTTTTTCAGGTAGTTATTGGTGATGTTGAACATTTTGGACTCTGCATCATCCAATAGGTCAAAAACGTCCGTACTGTCCTCATAAGCGTCCTTGATTATCTCACCACTGATGCGAATAAGTTCTCTTTGAATAAATTTCTGGAGAATGATTTGCGCGTGCGTTATGATATTGGCAGTGGAAGTGACTACATTAGTCAATTTGGAAACATAGTATGCTCCGCCCACTTCTTCCAGTTCGCCTTTGGTCTTCAGTTCTTCCACGACCGTCAGCATGTCTATTGGCATACTTTTCTGTGCCAGGTCCTGAAAACATTTGAATATTTTCTGGTTGGCGTCTACGTAGAAGCATTCGGCCTGGATTACCTCTATCACGTTGTCAAAAGCACCTTTTTCCAACATCACCGCGCCCAAAACAGCCTCTTCCAAATCCTTGGCCTGAGGTGGCACTTTCCCAAAAATCATGGGACTCAAATCAATAGACGGCTTTCTTCTGAATGCCTTTTTGTCTTTATTTATATTCGAAAAATTATCCATTTATTATATTTCCTTTATTAGCCAAAGCTTTTTTCACATGTGGAGCAAGAGAGCGAAAGTAAGCACTTAGGAATTGAGAATCGATGTTTGATTAAATCAAATTTATTCCACCGCCGACGCACAGGTTATCCACTTCCAGTCTACACTTATGCACCGTTTATTTTGTATTATACCCAAAAAATAAAAGTTTTACGCCTTATCCACAAGCTTTTGCACAAAAGCCTGTGCAGAAATTAATCAACAAAATAAACCTTTTTTATGTGGAAAAATGGCTATGTAAAAGAAAAAATTTCAAGGATTTAAATAATCTCGAGGTCGAGCTTTATGAAGATTCTTTAATTTACGAATAACAGCTTTTAAGTGGTTGAATTATACTGTAAATGCAAAATCCTCACAATGAAAAGATTGTGAGGATTTTTGTTTAAAAAGAGTGATCTGGATTGGATTCGAACCAATGACCCACAGCTTAGAAGGCTGTTGCTCTATCCAACTGAGCTACCAGACCATTTTATTCAATAGGGCGCAAAAGTAATCGTTTCGTCAATATCTTCCAAAATACGGGATAACTATTTGTTAAACATCGAGCCGATGAATAAGCGTATTTGACCAATAGATAGGATATTCTTTTTTGCAAAAAAAATATTTGACTAATTAAACTTTTACCGCAGGTATATGTTCTATAAACGCGGAGCGGATGGCATAAACATAACATTTTCCTAACGGCGAAAAATCAATGTTTGCATGGAATGATCTGTAACTTCAATTTGATTTCTTAACCTAAAAACAATAAACATGAGTAACGAAAGCAACGACTTCGTCAACAATGCAGAAGACACTGTAAAAAATGCTGCAAACGATATTAAGGAGGGTGCTAGCGAATATGCGGACAAAGTAAAAGCGTATATCAACGAGAAAAAAGAGCAGAATGAAGAACCCAGCAAAGAAGGATTTTTTGACCATCTGAAAAAGAGTGCATCTGACGCATGGGAGAAGACAAAAGACGTAGCGGACCATGCATGGGAATCAACAAAGGATTTCGCTTCGGATGCGTGGGAAAAGACAAAAGATGTTGCGGGTGATGCTAAAGACAAAATAGGAGAAGCTGCGGACAATATCAAGGAAAAACTTAACGGAGAAGACGATAAAGCCTAAGAACAGAAGCAAGTAGCTCGTTCTTTACATTATTTAATTCATTACGTTTAATTTATTTGTATCTAGTTCGGGATACTGCTCTTAGAGCAGTATCCCGAACTTTTTAATCTCCAACTCACCAAAAGCAGGATTGACTAATTTATGCCGAAATGAGCCTTTCCTTTTTCAGTCAGATAAGGAAAAAATAAAGTTTGAAGGCTTTGTTTATATTGCAGCAACATGGCATTTTTTCCCTTTAGTTCAAGACCAACTGTGTTATATGCCAACCAAAAATCACTCAATATAAAAATATTTCTTACAAA
>JAATFC010000101.1 GCA_015655435.1 Chitinophagales bacterium
CCAGTTTCACGGACTTATTGCGTTTTCCTGCCAATATAATCAACTGAGAAACCTGCGCCGTAAACTCCCCGTTAGTACCAAATGGCAATACGGATTTTGTTGTGGGGTTATACACCATTGACGCGACGCTAAGGTTAGGATTGGGAAACAGTTTGGATTGGATTACCTGCGCTTTCTGCACGTCTATATTGTATTTCTGGGCAAGTAGCTGTAGGTTTTTTGCAATAAACCTGCTATCCGCAGAGTCTATGGACAAGGATATGGAATCGCTAACTATACTAGTCTGCGCATTCACAGATTTAGCACTCAGCAATACGCCCGACAGACATACAGACAAGCGTAAAACCAATACGATTTTTCGCATAAAAAAAATTAAAAGAGAAACAAATAAATACGACTTCGACAAGTAGAATCTGTATGCTACAATCCTTATCTCGTCTCATATATCATTAACAACCAATATTTCGCTTAGGTGGCGGAGGTGTTATCTCCAACGCAAATAGATAATCATATTTATTGTCCCATAAAGGGAAATGATTCTGTTTGGAGATTCTGAAATTCGTCTTTGACACGACCACCATCCGTTGCATCGGCATCTGAATATCCAACAGCTTAGGGACAAACTTGTGAGAGCCAGCGGACTTATTGTGCAAGCCCGTGTCGAAAACATCATTGTATCCTTGCAGGTTACATATGTCCTCATAGAAATATTCCAAAAAACAGTCTATCTGATTGGATGCGCCGATTGTACTTAGGGAGTGTGCCATGGTCATCTGAGCTCCGCTATGCACACTCAAATTCAAAATTTGGAATGCCAACGCAAAGACCAAAATCTTTGTCCAATAATATTTAATTCCTTTTAAGTACATCAGCTAATTGTGGTGTAACGATTGCCGCTTTTTGGACTTGGATTATGCAGAGACGTTTAATCTACAGTAAAATTTTGGCTATTTCATGCCAGTTGTTGGCTCTTGTGTATTGAGGACTTGTGTATTTTAAATTGTTGGGATGTGTGAACAATATTTTTCGTCCATTGAAATGGTCAAGATTGGACACTTTGTCGTCAATCATAATATCTCCACAAACAAATTTTTTGCTTCCGGTAAATGCAATTTGTTTCGTTTGGATAAAAGGGAAATGCTCTTCCAGCCAGTCTAGTTTTTCGTTAAGTGCCAATGGATATTCCATGGCTGCGCTCACAATGAACAGTTCATATTTTTCGTTCAGTTCTTTCACTACTTCTTTTGCATCTTTCATAACCGGCAAAGTGCGGAAAAACTTAGGAAGTTCCAACAATCGGTGCAGCATACTATAATCAGGGAACGTACCGTTTTTCTGATGCTCAACTAGTTCTTCCAATTTCAGCTCCTCACCGTAAACCTGCTTGAAATAGACAACATACTGAGGGTTAATTTCCGCAATAACGTTGTCCATATCCAATATAATACGTTCCATTGTTGGGTTTAGTTTTTATTTAGAAGTTCGATACATTCCTGCAAACTTTCCTTCCAGTCCCGTAGCACAATATTGTAATTATTGGCCAACTTGGACTTGTCCAATACGGAATATGCAGGACGCTTTGCTGGTGTGGGAAATTCTGAAGTTGGTATTGGATGGATATTACAATTCAGTCCTGAAATTTTGTTGATTTCCACTGCGAAATCATACCATGTAATCTCTCCGGCATTGCTGAAATGATAAACACCCCAATGCTGTGTAGGTGCTTGGATAATGGAAACAATCGCCGCTGCCAAATCTTTTGCGTAGGTTGGCGTTCCTTTTTGGTCAGCGACCACATTAAGGTCTGGACGCGTCTGCATCAATCCTCGCATCGTTTTCACAAAATTTTTTCCATAAGTACTATAAACCCAGGAAGTACGAATGATAATGGATTGGCTGTTGTTTTCCAAAACGTTCTGTTCGCCTTGCAGTTTGGTTTCTCCGTAAAAATTGACCGGATTAGTTGGGTCTTCGGGAGCATAAGGTTTCTGTCCGTCGCCATGGAAAACATAATCCGTCGAAACGTGTATTAGTTTTGTTCCGATTTTAGCACATTCTATTGCAATGATTCCAGGTGCTTCCGCATTGGCAGCCAATGCCTGTTCCTTTTCGGATTCAGCCTTGTCAACGGCAGTATAAGCGGCGCAGTTGATGAACCATTCAGGTTTATTTTTTTCAAAAAAAAGACGAATGTCTTCCTTATTTGCCAAATCAAGATTTTCCCTGTTTGCAAAAATCCATTCATATTGGGGCAGTTGATGCTGTAAGTCTCGCAGCTCACTTCCCAATTGACCGTTACTTCCCGTAACAACGATTACTGGTTTGGACATGTCATTATTGATTTACGTATTCGAGAACGCTGCTGGTGATGTATTGTAATTGTTCTTCTTCCAGTTCCGTATGCATGGGCAGCGACAATACGCGGGAAGTCAGATAATCCGTATTGGGTAAATGAACATCGGCACTTCCATAGCTGCTGAACATCTGCTGCTTGTGCGCCGGTACCGGATAGTACAACATACTTGGAATGCTTTTAGACTGCAAATATTCCTGTAGGCCATTGCGGTCAACATCTTCCAACTGCATCGTATATTGGTGGAAAACGTGTTTACAATATTTTGCCCTGAAAGGGGTTTTGATATGTTTGCTGGATGCAAACGCGTTGTCGTAATAATTGGCTGCTTTTATTCTTTCGTCAATATAGCTGTCCAATAGCGGTAGTTTGATATTGAGCACAGCAGCCTGCACCGTGTCCAAGCGTGAGTTGACGCCGACAATCTCGTGGTAATAACGTTTTGCAGCACCGTGTGCAGCTATGATTTTTGCCTTATGAGCCAGCTCGTCATCGTTGGTGAAAATTGCGCCGCCGTCACCATAACAGCCAAGATTTTTGGATGGGAAAAACGACGTCGCGCCAAATGTTCCGATTGTTCCGGCTTTTTTGCGCTGTCCATCTGAAAAAATATAATCCGCACCGATAGCCTGCGCCGTATCTTCCACCACCGGAATATTGTGTTCATTGGCAACCTTCATGACCTCTTCCATATTGGCAGTATGACCATAAAGATGAACGGGAACGATGGCTTTCGTATTGGGCGTAATTGCTTTTTTCAAGGATTCGACATCCATACAAAAAGTATCCTTGTCCACGTCCACAAACACGGGCTTGTAGTTCAGTAAAGCAATGACTTCCGCTGTTGCGATAAATGTAAAAGAAGGTGTAATCACTTCATCTCCTGGTCGCAAGCCAAGCGCCATAAGACTTATCTGCAATGCATCCGTACCATTGGCGCACGGAATGACATGTTTGACATCTAAATATCCAGCTAAAGCGTCGGAAAAGTCCTGAACAGGCTTTCCGTTGATGAATGCGGAACTCTCTAATACATCCAATATAGCTTTGTCGACTTCTGGTTTTATTTTATGGTATTGACTCTTGAGGTCAACCATTTGTATTGCTCGCATAGACTGTTTATTTCAATGCGGCGAAAGTACGGCAATTGCGTCAAAAGCTATCCAGCCGTTCCGTTTTTAATAAATCGTTTAAACTTACTTTTTGGAAGATTTGGGGTCAATCGTCTGGTTGACGGCTTTGTCGACTTTATCCAGTTGTTCGTCCACCGGTTTCAACATCTTTCTCGCCTTGTGTCCCAGATTCAGTCTTCTGTTGAATGACAAACGGTAGCTGCCGCTGAACTGATTGTATTTGCTATCCGCAATCGAGCCGTGTATAGGCAGATTGTTTCTCAAATAGTTGAAATTGACGTTCCAGTCCTTGCTGTTGTATCCCGCACCGATACGTGCATTGATATTGGGAAGAATACCTATTTTGGTTCCGCCGCCGCCGCTGGGAGCAACTTCGTGCGTAAATCCAATATCCAAATTACCCGTCACTCCTGCGGAAATGAAGAAATTACGGTCAATCACAAGATTGTAACCATAGCCGACGCCTGGACCAATCTTGAAATACCTAAGTTTCTGCACGTTCTTTTGGACGAAAGGATCCGTAGCCGCAACCTCAGCGGGAACAACATTGCCATGTGCGTTCATCGCACCATAATAAGCCTCAAATCCGTAAAAAAGGCTTCCTGCCGACTTCTTCTGCCATTCGTTTTGCGTCATAACGGCACGGTACGAAAACTTACGGTCATTGGTTATACGCCAAAATGCACCACCGATAACGGTTGTCGTCATATTGGGATTGACGTAAAAGTTGTCCATGGCCGGCACACGTTCTTTATCACTTAAGTAAAAACCCTTGATATTACGTATCATGAAATCCAAATACCATTTCCGTTTGTAGATATTGCTCTGTAAGTCAAAAGACGTGGATTTGCCTTTGTCTTTAGGTTCTGAACCGACTTTAAACAAACCGAAACTCAAACTGAACCATTTATAGCTAAATCCGACACCAACGTTGTGTGCATTATTCGGTACATATTTTAGGTCTTTGTAATCGGAAGGAGCTCCGACAGTAAAGCTATTGACTTTTTTTTGCACGTATGCTCTCACGACAAGTTGGTGATCATAATTGACAATATAGTTGGAATCAGTGCCGTTGACAAGCGAGTCTGTGTATTTGATATATCTCACTTTTTGTTCCTGCGCAGACGTGCGAATAGAAGAAATGGAGCAAACTAACAAGCAAACGAAAAGTGCAATACGCTTCATGAATATTAAATCTTTAATGGTTTTGGTCTTGAAAAAGAGATATGGCGGCTTGCCAATATTTTGTTATTTTCAAAACGATAATTCACATAAATAACGCAGGATATTATATTTTGTTATTTTTCGTGTAGGTTTGCTTCAAATAAAATTTTAGATTGACAATGGGTTGGATCTATTTGATTCTTTGGCTACTAGGATGGCCTATTGGTCTTTACGGACTGTTTAAGAAAGCGGGTATTGCACCATGGAAAGCATTGATTCCTTTTTACAACACTTGGTGTATCATCGAAAAATGCGAAGAAAAGAAAATATGGTTTTGGCTGCAGTTCATTCCATTTGCTGGAGGCTTCATCGCTATCTGGCTGCTGATTAAGTTTGTCATGAATTTTGGCAAATTTTCTTTTACTGACCATTTCTTGACTGTTTTCTTTCCGTTTATTTACCTACCGTATCTTGCTTCTGATAAAAAAACAAGATGGATCGGACCTGAAGGTGTGGCAAACTACCAGAAAACTACCGTTCGCGAATGGATAGACGCTGCAGTTTTTGCAATAGTCGCAGCCACATTGATACGAACTTTCATCTTCGAGGCATATGTGATTCCTTCGGGAAGTATGGAGAAAACGTTGTTAATCAACGACTTTTTATTTGTAAACAAAATGAGCTATGGTCCTCGTATACCACAAACCCCAATCAGTTTTCCGTTTGTACACAACTATATGCCAGGCTCTACGACGACACCTTCATATGTGAAATGGGTACAGTTGCCGTACTATAGACTTCCCGCAACATCCGAAATCAAACGTAACGATGTCGTGGTTTTCAACGTTCCTATTGGCGATACAATCATCAACGAACCAGGCTATGGTTCCGCCATACCCTATTATGACGTATTAAGAGAGGGAGATCAAGAAGGACACATTTATAAAGGCAATAGGGAAGCTCTATACAACGACCACCAAATGCTGGTGCATCCAATGGATAAAACCGACAATTATATCAAAAGATGTACGGCTATTTCGGGTGATACGGTTATGTTGCGCGATGGAAATTTGTTTATTTCAGGCAAACCTGCATTTGTTCCACCAAATTCCCAAAGAAACTATTCTGTAACGTTCACAAGCCCATTAACCGATGAGCAACTGACGCACATGAGCACAAGGATAAACCAGCCAGACTCCGACAATGAAGAAAGAATCCAGATAGGTGACCATAAGGTGATGCTTTTTTTACGTGAAGAAGATATTGCTTATTTGCGTACGCAAAAAAACATAGTGAGCATAGAAGCGATAATGTCCACAGACCCAGTTTTCCCTTATGACGCCTACCATCATTGGACTCCGGACAATTTTGGACCGTTATGGATTCCAAAAAAAGGAGCAACATTAACGCTGACAGCGGAAAACATTGAACTATACCGCAGAGCAATTGTCACTTACGAGAGTAACACACTAGAACAAAATGGCAACCAGTTTGTCATCAACGGCAAACCGTCCAATACCTATACTTTCAAATATAACTACTATTGGATGATGGGCGACAACCGCCATCGCAGTCAGGACAGCCGTTATTGGGGCATGGTTCCAGAAACCAATATCGTAGGCAAAGCCTCTTTGATTTGGTTCAGCTACGACAAAGGCATTAGGTGGAAGAGAATCTTCAAAGGAATCAAATAGGAATTGTAATCTGAGTGTAAAGTGTGTTTTATTTTGACTTATGTCATGCCTGATAAAGTTCAATATCCATAAGCATTAATTACCTTTGCATATCCAAAGAAATTATTATGGCAGATACTATTGAAAGTGCTATTGAAGATATAAAAAACGGCAAATTGGTCATCGTTGTAGATGACGAGGATCGCGAAAACGAGGGCGATTTTATCACCGCCGCGGCAAACGTAACTCCCGAATTAATCAATTTCATTACTAAAGAAGGTCGTGGACTTGTTTGCGCTCCTGTAAGCGAAACAATCGCCGACAGATTTGACCTACCTTTAATGGTCAATACCAATACGGCTTTGCACGAAACGCCTTTTACGGTCAGTATTGATTTATTGGGACACGGATGCACAACCGGAATAAGTGCACATGACCGTTCCGCAACCATTAAAGCATTGGTCGACCCCAATATGAGTGCGTCAGACTTTGCCCGTCCAGGGCATATTTTCCCTTTGCGAGCAAAGGAAAACGGTGTATTGAGAAGAACCGGACACACCGAAGCAACGGTTGATTTGGCTCGTCTGGCAGGTTTTGAACCCGCAGGAGTATTGGTCGAAATCATGAACGAGGACGGAACGATGGCACGTCTTCCCGAATTGCGTGTACTCGCACAAAAATTTGACCTGAAATTAATTACCATAAAGGATTTAATCGCCTATCGCCTGAAACACGATTCTTTGATTGAAGAATTGGTGAGGGTTGACATGCCTACAAAATTCGGACATTTCGAGTTGGTTGCATTTAAGGAAAAAAACAACAAAGCCGAGCATCTTGCCCTTATCAAGGGCGACATTGCAAGTGGAGAACCCGTATTGGCTCGTATCCATTCTAGTTGTTTTACAGGCGACATATTGGGCAGTCTACGTTGCGATTGTGGCGACCAGTTGCACGCATCCATGGAAATGGTGGAGAAAGAAGGTCGTGGTCTGATATTGTATATGAATCAGGAAGGTCGTGGCATCGGACTCATCAACAAACTGAGAGCCTACAAATTACAGGAAGAAGGTTACGATACCGTGGAAGCTAACCTGAAACTAGGCTTTGGCGTGGACGAAAGGGATTATGGTGTTGGTGCGCAGATTTTACGTTATCTGGGAGCAACCAAACTCCGCTTAATGAGCAACAATCCACGCAAACGTGCAGGTCTGAGCGGCTACGGTATTGAAATCGTTGAAACCGTTCCCATAGAAATCGCGCCTAATCAATATGACCAGAAATATCTGGAAACCAAGCGTGACAAAATGGGACACACGATACTCTGTCATCACGAGCAGTAAGAAGTGGTACGCCAAAAGCTAAATGCCTAAGGCAATACATTTTATATTGATTGTTCCATTTGCTTTAAGCGTTACGCATTTGGCTTTAAGCATTTAGGTTAAGCTTTGGGGATTTTTTCCTTTTTACTTAAAAAATAAATACATTCGCAACCTAATTATATTGCATAAACATTCATTAAAAAGAAGATAAATCATGGCATACGACGTAATTGTTCTCGGTAGCGGTCCCGGCGGTTATCCAACGGCTATCAGAGCTTCACAACTTGGATTTAAAGTAGCAATTGTAGAAAAAGAAAACCTTGGTGGTATCTGTTTGAACTGGGGTTGTATTCCGACTAAGGCTTTACTGAAAAGTGCGGAAGTCAGCAATTATATCCAACATGCGGATGCTTATGGTATCAATGCCAGCGGCGAAGCCGATTTTGGTGCAGTCATTAAAAGAAGCCGCGGCGTTGCCGACAAAATGAGCAAGGGCGTACAGTTCCTGATGAAAAAGAACAAAATCGACGTCATTATGGGATTTGGAAAAATCGTCGGAAAAGGCAAACTGGAAATCACTGATAAAGAAGGCAATAAACAAATACAGGAAGCTAAAAATATCGTCATCGTTACAGGTGCAAGAAGTCGCGTATTGCCAAACTTGCCCCAAGATGGTAAAAAAGTAATCGGTTACCGCGAAGCATTAGTATTGCCAGAAAAACCAAAATCCATGATTGTCGTGGGTAGTGGTGCTATCGGAACCGAATTTGCATACTTCTACCACAGCATGGGCGTGAAAATCACTCAGATTGAGTTCATGCCAAGAATCGTTCCTGTTGAAGATGAGGACATTTCCAAAGAACTGGAAAAACAATTCAAGAAAATAGGCATCGAAGTTTTAACTAGCTCCAGCGTAGAATCAGTCGACACGACTGGCGCAGGCGTAAAAGCGCACGTCAAAAAAGCTGATGGATCTTTCATTGATATTGAAGCTGACATCCTATTGAGCGCAACAGGTATCGTTGCCAATGTAGAAGGTATCGGTTTGGAAGAAATAGGTATCAAATTGGATCGCGACCGTATTGTCGTTGACCAATTCCAACAAACAAATGTAGAAGGTTTCTATGCAGTTGGTGACTGTACTCCGCACCAATCCCTCGCACACAAGGCAAGCAAAGAAGGTATCAATGCTGCTGAACATATCGCTTTCAAAGCAGGCAAACTGGCACATGCACCAGAAGGTATCGACTATAACAATATCCCTGGCTGTACTTATTGCACACCTGAAATCGCAAGCGTAGGTTTCACGGAAGCAAAAGCGAAAGAAGCTGGTTACGAATTGAAAGTCGGCAAATTCCCATTCATTGCTTCCGGTAAGGCAACTGCTGCCGGCGCAACTGAAGGTTTCGTAAAAGTTATTTATGACGCGAAATATGGCGAATTGTTAGGCGTTCACATGATTGGACATGGTGTTACCGATATGATTGCTGAAGCTGTATTGGGACGCAAACTGGAAACAACCGGACACGAAGTATTGAACGCAATACATCCACACCCAACCATGAGCGAAGCTTTCAAAGAAGCTACAGCTATGGCTTACGGTGAAGCAACAGATATCTAGAATTATAAGTTTTTAGTTATAAGCATCAGCGGCGACAATTACTTGTCGCCGCTGATTTTTTTGTGTAAAAAACTATGAATTGAAAACTATTGCATCCCATACAATTATCCAATATGTAAATTTAAAGTCATAATTGACGTTCAACGGTCTCCTACCTCTATTTCCATTTCACTTCAGCTTAGATTTGTATGTAATCAGATTTCTATTCATACCAATTCTAAAATCTCTCAATGCCAAAAGTAACACCAGATTTATTTGCAATACTGAACGACCCGAAAGCAGAAGCTGTACTCGCCAAACTGTACAAAGCGGCATTGAAACAAGGATGGACAATGGTTTTCCATTTTTTGCCTAAAGCATTCAAATTATTAGGAAAAGGAGTCAATTGGAAAACAGAAAACGAGCAATTCTATGACGACAAATACATTCCTATCGTTCCCGCTCAAGGCACTTTTCTATACATGCAGGCTCGAGCTTTAAACGCCAAAAACATTTTAGAATTTGGGACGTCCTACGGCATTTCCACCATTTATCTCGCCAAAGCGGCAAAAGACAACGGCGGCAAGGTTATTTCCACTGAATATTTATCCCATAAAGTCAAAGCAGCGCGGGAAAATATAGAAGAAGCTGGCTTGTCCCAATATGTCGATATATTGGAAGGAGACGCAAGAGAAACCCTAAAAAATATTGACACAGAATTAGATTTGGTGTTGTTGGACGGTTGGCCAGACTTAGTGTTTCCTATTTTCAAATTGATAGAACCTAAACTGAAAAAAGGCGCAATCATTGCCGTTGACGATGTGGAAGGATTCAAACCTTCTATGCAGGACTATCTGGACTATGTCCGCAATACCGAAAACGGATATATCTCCATGACTATCAAACCCAACAAAGGAATGGAATTTACTATAAAAGTAAAATAATAGAGAGTCAAAAAATAGTAATTAGTCTTCATATTTTTTCTGCAAAACTTAGGTTAATTGAATTATTCTTAACAAAGAATGGATGAATTTGCGGAAAATACTGCAGATGATAAAATGTTATGCGCTCCTTCTGAGTATAACCATTTTTGTAATTACGCAACTACACGCACAAGAGACAATACGCGGGCATGTTTACAATATGCAGACAAGCAACCCTGTTTTTGGAGCTATTATATCTAGTAGTTCAGGAAAAACTTCCCTTTCCAATAAGAAGGGAGAATACATCATTGCGGTTTTACTAAACGATACGATTTGGTTTGCTATTGGCAAGCGAAAAAGCCGTAATTATTTAGTAAAAAATATTGCGAAGACAGAACCATTTGACGTTTATCTTCGGATTCCAGACGATAGAGAACCCGCTCCCGATAATAACGAAAAAACAAGATCGACACTATATTCTTTTTCTGAAAATCTAAAGGACAGTTCATTATTATTTCAGGGAAAAGACTCTGCGAATGTATTGGATCCTGTGTCGGTACTCCATCGCAACTATCATGATGACTCACTACGTAATCGGAAGGAATATGAGAAATATTTCAACTATAAAAATCCGAAAACAAAAATAAAATTCAGTTTTGGGAGAAAAGATACTTTTGACTACAAAGCAGAACACATGGTTCCGGTAGTTCAGCTTGCTTCCATTCGTTTAGATGTTGGCGACGTGTACAATATACTCAACAAAGGCAGCAAGAAGCAAAATCAAATGATGAAACACAATTTGCTTTTCAACGAGCAGCAAGGATATATTGACAATCGTTTTAAGAACAGTACAATTGTAAAATATATTGGCGCGCAACCGGATTCCATACTTAGCGACTTCATACAAAAATACCGTCCCACTTATGAGCAACTTGTCGGCATGCAAGAAATCGAACTTGCGATGTATATAAAAAATGCTTTCAAAAACTATAGTACAAAACTAAAAGAAGAACCCGAGCAATAAAAAGATAACGGCTTTCTGCAAACGCGATAACCACGCTTACCCTATTGCATTTTTGCTCAAAAACTAGTTATAGCTATTAGCAATCTATTTCAGAGTAGGCTTGTGGACAAAGTTTAGAAAAGATTTGAGACCTGCGGTGTATTTCTTTTTGTCCACCTTATAATAAAAAGCTCCTTTTTTGGACGAAAGTTTATCCTTTTCTTTCAATTTCAGCAGCAACCCAGTAGAAAGCAGTTTTTTGCTAAAATTCCCTTTGTCAAACGTATTGTTATAGACCTGCTCATACAGATGCTGAAGTTGCGGAATGGTGAATTTCCCCGGCAATAATTCGAACAACAAAGGATGCAGGGCAGCTTTGTACCGTAGCTTTTCCTTAGCCATCTTGACCATCTCATCGTGGTCCAATATAAGCGGTGGCAGTTCATTGAAGGAAAACCACTGCGGATGGTATTCATTGGTTAGTTGTTTCTGGTATTTCTGGATGTCGATAAGCGCAAAAAACGCAGTCGAAACAACTCTCTTTTTCTCTTCGCGATTGGGGTCGCTGAATACGTGCATCTGCTCCATATAAATGCCGTCTAGCCCTGTCAAGTCCTTTAGTATTCGGCTTGCGGCGGTCTCAACGCTTTCCTCCAGCTTTACAAAGCCGCCAGGAAGACTCCAGTTTCCTTTATATGGCTCCATTCCTCTTTGGATAGCCAATAGTTTTAGGGCTTCGCCATCAAAACCAAAAATAATACAGTCAATAGCTAAGAGTAAGCTGGTCTGGTCTGAATAAACGCTACGCATGTTGATTCTTTAAAACATATTTATTGCGGGGAATAATATCAAAAATAATAATAATATCTATTCGTCAAATAAGGAGAAGCTGGTTTACAGCCTTTGACGAGAGCTGAATGCTGTTCTGTCAATAACGCAATGGGTTGCGTAATGTGAATAAAAAAAGTCATTTTTACATCGTAAAAATACAAAAATCCACATTTTGCTGCCGATATTTTACAATTTAAACAATATTTACATAGAGATAAATTACATAAAATAGTAATTCGTTTTCCCTAAGTGAAAAGAAAAGCTGTCATGTCTGCGATATATACTAGTGAAAGATTAGCTTAAACTTTTCCTGATGAATACATATCGGAGAAAATAGATATCCAATACCATCTGCGGCAGGAAAACGGCACGAATTATCAAAAAGCACATACTTTTTGATCGTTTTTTTAATATTTAATATTCATCAATTGATGAATTTGATTTATTGAATAACATCTAACAGACGACAAGAGTTAGAAATATTTTGTAAATAAGCAACCGTTTTCTATTCAGATTTGGAAATCGTATTTATCGTTTTTTGGCTGTAATTTTAATTTATATTCAAATTTATAAACTTATAAATTTGGCTAACCAAATTTATTACATTTACTTTGCTAAAGTTTCGAAGCATTATATTTTGAAATGAAAATTTGGTTCTTTCCAAAAGGATGAAACTGGATATTTATAGCGAATTTTAATATATAAACTTAAGATAGTCTGCTGAAACACCTGTCAAATTTGAATACTTAGAATAGCCGTTGCAATAACTTAATTTAAAAGCAGATTGTCGCCCGATAGGATTCTATCGGGTTTTTTTTATGTTAAGACGCATGGATTGAGTAGCTATTTTGAGGAACATCATTTGGCTTTTGTGGACTTAATTTTTGTTATAACAACGATTGACTTTTGTTACTAAATTTATCCAAAACTAAAATTTGATAAAATAAATTTTGGTTAGCCAAAATTTATTTACATACATTTGCAACATCGCAATTGAGGTACATTGTATAAAATTATATTGCGGTATTGGAAATAAATATTTTAGATAGTATTAAAAATCCAAGTTCTTGTAAAAACACCTAATTCCAAATATCGCGCATATAACGCATATTATTTATTGAACGCCGTTGCTAAAAAATTACGCTACAAGAACATAAAACCCGATAGCTACAAGCTACCGGGTTTTGTATTGACACCCATTCCAAAAAGAGCAAAGTCATATTGGACAGGATCGTCAGGACTGAATTGTCTAAGTCTATCAGTCAAACCAACTGCTGTTTTCCAGTTTAGAGGCTCGTTGGCCATCAGTCCAAGCTGATTGGCAACCCTCGCCACATGCAAGTCTATGGGTATGATGAGGTCAGACATTTTGATACGGTTCCATATACCGAAATCGACCCCTTTGTCGTCAGCCCGCACCATCCACCGCAGGTACATATTGAGTCTTTTGCAATGGGATTTTTTGGAAGGACTGGCTACATGCTTTGCGGTTCTCGCAGGGAAGTGTTCGCTAGCAATAAAATATTCGTAAAAATGATTGAGTCCGGCTTCTACCGATTTATCTTTCTTATCCAAAAAAGCATCTTCTAAGGATTGGTATCGCAGATAATGCCTTTTCAGAAAATCAACGAAAAAAAGCAAATCGGTCGTATTGAATGTCCGGTGCTTGAAATTAAGCAAACACTTTAGGTCGCTGTCTTCATGTTGCAATATGAAATCGTTCGGCTGCATGTCCATCAACTGCATGAGCTCTTTTGATTTCTTGATGATAATAGTTCGGTTCCCCCAGGCAAACAAGGCAGCGAACAATCCTGCTATTTCAATATCCTGTTTACGGTCAAAAAGGTGCGGAATGGAAATGGGGTCGTGCGGGATAAATTCAGGACGGTTGTATTCTTTTACTTTTGCATCCAGCAATTTTTTAAGCTCTTGCATGAGACAAAAATACAAACTAACCGTGCTATTCCGTATTTCATCAACGCAGATTACCGACAAAAAATATTTTAATCCGCTTATCTAAATTTATCATTTACTCTTCTGCTTAGAATTATATTTGTTATATGATTAAAAAGATTTTATTCTGTACTGCGGTATTGCTGCCTTGGATGGCACGGTCGCAGGACTATTGGGATCTGAGGCGATGCGTGGATTACGCAGTCAGCCATAATATTTCCGTGAAGCAGGCGGACGTGCAGGCTCGTTTGGAGATATTGCAGGCCAAACAATCCAAAGCTAACCGGATACCGTCGCTGGCCTTTAGCAGTAACGGCGGTTATCAGTTCGGTCGTTCGGTAAACCCTTCGACTTATGAATTTACCAATAACACCATTTTCCAACAGACATATAACCTGCAAAGCAGTATTACTTTGTTTAACTGGTTCAATGTGAAGAATACCATATTGTCCAACCAGAAAACAGCAGAGGCTGCAAAATTAGATATCAACCGTGCAAAAAGCGACGTCACACTCAATGTTGCTGCGGCTTATCTGCAATTGTTATTGTCAAAAGAACAGGTAAATATAGCGAAGACTCAAATCGACCTGACAAAAAAACAACTTGACCTCACTCGCAAAAAAGTGGATGCCGGTAGTGTACCGGAATTGAACGCAGCTCAATTGGCATCACAACTATCAACGGACAGCAGCACTTATATTACGAATGTCGCTCAAATGGAACAGAACAAACTGCAACTTTTTGCATTGTTGAATCTGAGTGCAGACCAGCCTTTTGAGGTGGGAGTTCCGGACGTGGACAAAATCCCTTTGCTTCCAATTATGGATTTTAAACCAAATGAACTGTACGAAACTGCGTTGAACAACCAATATCTGCAAAAAGTAGATTCACTCAAAATAGAAAGTGCAAAATACAGTATCAAAGCGGCAAAAGGCGCGATGTATCCAACGATTACGGCCTTTGGCGCAATTGGTTCCAACTATGCAAATAATTATAGTACTATAACGGGCGTAAGGCCTTTTATCGATACAATCGGGGCGGTAAATGTGCAAGGAGTGAACTATGCCGTCACTTCCATGGGAGGGACACCTATTTACAACAAAGCGCCTTACTTTAAACAAATCTTCAATCTGAACCTCAACCAGTCAATCGGCCTGTCTTTGAACGTACCCATTTTCAATTATAGGCAGTTGAGAACAAACTACGAAAAAGCAAAAGAAAACCTCAATGTACTTCAGTTACAACGAGAACAAGACAATCTGAATTTGCAGCAGAATATTTATAAGGCTTACAACAATGCCTTGACAGGAATACAAAATTTCAATGCCAATACAACGGCTGCCGAATATGCGAGCTATGCTTATTCTTTATCCCAAAAAAGATACGATATTGGCATGTTGACGACTTCGGATTATCTAGTTGTACAAAACAGTATGTATCAGGCAAAAATCAAACAAGTCGCTTCCAGATTTGAGTATATTTTCCGTTTGAAGGTTTTGGAATTTTACAGAGACAACGCAATCAGCTTATAGAAATTACAATGAAAAATTATGAGTAAAAAACTAAGATGGATATTGATTATATTGGTGCTGCTAATCGCATTGTTAGTCGCATTGAAGAAAACCGGTGTCATCGGAAAGGAAGAAGGTTTGCAGGTTACAGCTTCCAAAACAGCGTATGGAGACATCACGGAAGTAGTCACCGCAAGCGGAAAAGTTTTCCCGGAAGTGGAAGTGAAAGTGAGTTCTGATATATCCGGAGAAATAGTTTTGCTTCCCGTGGCAGAAGGCGATACGGTACACAAAGGTCAAGTCGTAGCACGTATCTACGCGGACATCTATAATTCGCAAAGAGACCAGGCGGCGGCAATCGTAACGCAATCTCGCGCGCAGCAGACCAATGCACAAGATGCCATGACTGGATTGAAAGCAACAGTAGACCAAACGGAAGCCAACTATAATCGTTCTAAAAAATTGTTGGACGACAAAGTTATCTCCGCTCAGGAATTCGAAACTGCACAACAAGCCTACCTAGCAGCAAAATCCAACTATACAGCAGCCAAAGCGACTATATCTTCCAATGTGGCAAATGTAAGGAGCAACCAGGCAAGTCTTGACCGCGCGCAAAAAGACGTAGACCGTACTATTATAACTGCACCGATGGACGGAGTCGTGAGTTTGCTCAATATGAAAAAGGGCGAACGTGTTGCGGGTAACAGTTTCAGTATTGGTACAGAGATTATGCGTATTGCCGATTTGAAAAGTATAGAGGTAAAGGTAGATGTTGGCGAAAACGATATTACAAAAGTAAGACTAGGTGACAGCGCAGTCGTTCAGATTGATGCGTACAACCAACGAAAATTCAAAGGTGTGGTTTACAAAATAGCCAATCCACAAACAGCGGATGCAACTACAAGCGTCACATCTTCAAGTACCACTGTAACCAATTATCAAGTGCATATCAGACTACTACCGGAAAGTTATGCAGACCTAATGGGAACAGGAAAACCATTTCCTTTTCGTCCCAATATGACCGCCAGTGCTGACATACAGACACAGACGCATGCACATACTTTAGTAGTTCCGCTGAATGCTGTTACGACTAGAAGTAACTCCAATACGGATAATGGCAAAAATAAAAGCGATTACAACGCAAAGTCCAATGCCAATAGTGACGACATCAATGAAGTGGTTTTCGTTTTGCAAAAAGACTTTACAGTCAAGCAAGTACAAGTAAAAACAGGTATTCAGGATATCAACAATATTGAAATTCTATCTCGATTGAAAGATGGCGATACTGTTATTACCGGACCATACGACGTCGTAAGCAAGGAACTACAAGCCGGCAAGTTGGTAAAAGTCGTCTCGAAAGATGCAATAAACAAACAGAAGAACTAAGTAAGCATTTCGTCTAAATACGAATCTATTTGCTAGAAAAGCCTTGAGGCCATTACCTCAAGGCTTTTCTTTTATACGCTATGCTTTCGCAAAAAGTATAACAAACGACTCCACAACATCAATACTTAAAAACAAGAAATCCTGCAACTTTTTATAGTTACAGGATTTTTATTTTCAGCGGAGAGTCAGGGACTCGAAGCTATTGATATAAATACGTGATAATCAGTGATTATTATAGTTAGATTTTTAAAGACTAACCGAATTACCACCTTTTATTC
>JAATFC010000025.1 GCA_015655435.1 Chitinophagales bacterium
ATGAAATGGAAATAAAAGAATCTTTTAAATTATTGTTACTCAACAATGCAAATCGTGTCTTAGGCATTTATCATGCTTCAGAAGGTGGAAGTGTTGGAACAATCGTCGACATTCGTTTTCTGCTGACAGTTGCACTCATAACGAATTCCTGCAAATTCATTATTGCAGCGCACAATCATCCCTCAGGCAATTTGCATCCTAGCAATGCTGATATTAAAATGACGGAAAAACTGAAAAGTGCCGCTGCCATATTGGAGATTCAGTTACTCGACCATATTATACTTTCCACTGAATCTTACTTTTCTTTTGCAGACGAAGGACTTTTATAGTCCTTTATCAGCTATAAGGTATTTGTTTGTTTTGGTAAACAATCGTGAAACCGAGGGAAAAGGTGGTTTATTCATTCATTTCAAAGATTTTATCAAATAAATCCGATGGTATAACGTATCTCTTTTGGGCAAAATAGTCACCACTTGAGACATTTCTTAACTCCACCAGTGAAAACCAGCTAAGGAAATCGCTGAAACTGCGATGGCTATAGCAACTTTCAAAATAACTCTCATCACTCACTTCAGGATCTTCCATCATATCGTTGAAAAGGAATGGGTAGGCTGTTTTATATTTTTCTGAATAAAAACACGTTTCTCTCTCGACATTGCCATACTTGAGCAACAGAAACACCGTGAATGCCCATCCCATCTGTCCTACGGGTAGTTCCGTAAAATAATCGAAAAAAGCCCATCTAAACCGTTGCGTATAGGTTTGGATAAAGTGCATGAAAAATTCTAAACGGTTGGTGATCTCTAAAAACTGATTCCCCTTTTTAGTCAGCGATAATATATTTTTTCGTTTCTTCAATACACCTCCAATTTCAAGTAAAAGGCGGGAGGCAATTATGAAAGTACAATCTGCTTCCTTCATGAGTTTTGTAACGCCTTTTTCTATCGCATAATCTTTTAGAAAACCCTTACCGTAAAGTTCCTTGACGATTCGTGGAGGTAGTGCACCGGTAGCCGTCAGTTTTACTTCCTTTTCGCGATTCACGACTTGTAGTAAATTCTCCACCACTCGAAAGAGACCTACCTGATCCATAGTGTCAGAAGAGAGTTGTTGCCTTATGCGTACGGGGGAGTCTGCACTATATGTGTGGTGTAATAAACGTTGCATCTGAACGGGAGATAGTCCGCAGAAGTCCTCTAATGGGCTATTGTTGTACAGGAGAAAATGTGCTTGCAATTCTTCGTTCAGATCCATATTATTAAAGGCTTGTATTTTTTATGTATAAAAAAAATGCTTTTTTTTCAAGATCAAAGAAACAGTTTCTTTTTCAACAACTGCATATTGTCACTGATTTTCTTGTTGGTCACTTTGGCATAGCGCTGCGTTGTTTTTAGCGAACGATGTCCCAGCATTTTGCTGACTGTTTCCAGAGGCATGTCGTTTTCCAATGTTACCGTCGTGGCAAATGTGTGTCGGGCAGCATGGGTAGACAACTCTTTGCGTATGCCACACAAGTCTGCTATTTCTTTCAAGTAACCATTAAACTTCTGATTGCTTTTAATGGGAAGTAGTACATTTTTTATTTTGCAGTATGGATGTTCTCTGTATTTTTCCAGTATCTTCAATGCAGGGGGTAGTAATGGTACACATTCGTTGGCTTTCGTTTTCTTACGGTTTTTGGCTACCCAGATTCCGCCGTCTATACCTTTGAAAAGATTTGTCTCGCTTAACTCCCTTACATCTGCATAGGCAAACCCGGTATAGCACATAAAGACAAAGCAATCCTTTGCTTCTGCCAGTCTGGTAATAGTAAAGCTTTTGTTTCGCAGGATTTGGAGCTCCTCCATTTCCAGTCGGTTCGGATTTTCTTCTTCATACGAACATTTGAAAGTGGCTGCGAGGTTGGATTTCATCCAGCCTCTTCCGTTGGCTACCAAGAACAGCGTTTTCACGCGGGAAACATACTTCATAGATGTATTGTTAGAGAGCTTTTCTTCCGTAAAAAGATAATGGTAAAAATCTGCCAGGAAATTTGTGCCGATATCGGAAAGCATCATATCAGATGCACGGTATTTGTTTTGCACAAAACTTTGTGTTTTGGCAAATGTGTACTGGTATTTTTTAAGCGTGGCAGTAGAGGTTTTGCCAATATTGACCTTATCGCTATATTGTTTCAATAAGAAATCAAATGCTTCGTTCAATGTTTTGCGGTCTTCTGAAATACCGAAGTATTCATTTTTGAGCAACAGTGGTGTGACTGTTTTTCCCATCGTTAGGAGTCTGCTATGGTGTTGATACAACGCGGCTTTCATGGCGTCCAGATGATTGTTGAGCGATTTGACCTCATGAGATATGCCCTTTGCCCTTTGCAGTTTGGCATTCCAATGCTTTTCTGGAATTTTCCGGTTAGTGGATATTTCTATTCGTCTTCCATTAATGGTCACTCTGGCGTACACCATACATTGGCCATTTAATTTTCTTGATTTTGCCTGCCAAAAAAGTACTGTAAATGTCTGGTTCAAGTTCATGATAAATCATTTTAAAAAGGTGAAAAATGGTTCGTCATTTGAATAATAGGCAGGCTCGGTCTAACCAGTTTAAAACCAATGCTTTAGGCTATCATTCGGTTAGCAATGTTAAAATGAATTTCGTGCTAACCGAATTACCGCCTTAAAACTTGAATTTCTTTGTATTTATTTGGATTAGAAATAAATAAAAAAACGTGCTAAACCATTGATTTAGCACGTTTTATATCTTTTTAAACTCTTGAAGAGCGGACCGGACGGGACTCGAACCCGCGACCTCCGCCGTGACAGGGCGGCATTCTAACCAACTGAACTACCGATCCAATTACCTAACTTATTGATATACTTTTCTTTACAAAAAATACTTCTCTTAGGAAAGGATGGCAAAGGTAAGAACTTTTATTTGTGTAAAACAAATATTTTTTAAAAAAACTGTAAATAGTAAATTTGCCATTCTATAAAACGAAAAAAGAATATGCCACAATATCCCAATAGACAGTTTTTGGACTTCGAAGAGCCGATCAGAAACCTATACGAACAGATCGAACAGACTAAAAAGCTAGCATCCAAGAATCCAAAGATTGACTATGATTCCACGATCACGCAACTGGAAGGTGCTATTGTCGAAAAAAGAAAAGATATAACGGAACACCTGACGCCATGGCAACGAGTACAGTTGAGCCGCCACCCAGACCGCCCATACACATTAAAATACATCAACAAAATGACCACCAATTTTTTGGAGTTGTTTGGAGATAGAAATGTGAAAGACGACAAAGCGATGATAGGTGGTTTTGCTCAGTTGGACGGACATACAGCAATGTTTATCGGCCAGCAAAAAGGCATCAATACCAAAAATCGTCAATTGCGCAACTTTGGAATGGCCAATCCGGAAGGATATAGGAAAGCTTTACGTTTGATGCGTTTAGCAGAAAAATTCAATAAGCCAATTGTCACGCTAATTGACACTCCGGGCGCATATCCCGGTATGGAAGCAGAAGAAAGAGGTCAGGGCGAGGCTATTGCCCGAAATATATACGAAATGATGCGCCTAAAAGTCCCTGTAATCTGCGTCATTATTGGAGAAGGTGCGAGTGGTGGGGCTCTGGGGATCGGAGTTGGCGACCGCGTATTGATGTTGGAAAACTCTTGGTACACCGTTATTTCCCCGGAAAACTGTAGCTCGATTCTTTGGCGTAGCTGGAGCATGAAAGAAAAGGCTGCGGAAGAGTTGAAACTTACCTCAGACTACATGAGCAAATTCAAACTAGTGGATGGTGTTGTACCTGAACCAATTGGTGGTGCGCATTGGGATTATGACGCTTCTGCTGAGAATCTGAAAAAGGTATTAATCAAGACAATCAAGGAATTGGAGAAAATATCTCCGGAAAAACGCATTACCCAAAGAATCGAAAAATTCGAAAAAATGGGTCAGTGGAACGAAGCTTAGCAAATAACAAAACTCCTTTAATCTCAATAACTATAATTAATGAACATTCGTCAAACCCTGACTGGAACAGGTGTTGCCATCGTCACACCCTTCAATCAGGATCTTTCAGTCGATTTTAACGCACTGAGAACACTTATCGAAAATTTGATTGCCAACGGTATTAACTACATTGTTTCTTTGGGAACAACGGGCGAGACTCCTACCCTTTCCAAGGATGAAAAAATAAAAATCATCAACTATACTTATGACAAAGTAAATGGTCGAATCCCTGTCGTAGTAGGCGTTGGAGGTAATGATACACAGCACGTTGTTGACGAATTGAAGTCTCTTCCTTTGGAAAAAGCTACGGCGGTATTGAGCACTGCTCCATACTATAACAAACCTTCTCAAGAAGGTCTTTTCCAACATTACAAAGCGGTTGCAGAGGCATCCCCAAAACCTGTTATACTATATAATGTTCCCGGTCGTACAGGAAAAAATATGGAGCCTGAAACAACTATACGTCTAGCCCAGTTGCCCAATATAGCTGGGGTCAAAGAAGCAAGCAACAATTTTGCACAAAGTCTTCGTTTGTTGATTGAGAGACCGGAAGATTTCTTGGTAGTAAGTGGCGACGATGACTTAGCAATGCCGCAAGTGGCAGCCGGGATGGACGGCGTGATTAGCGTTGCGGCGCAGGCATTTCCAAAAGAGTTTTCTCAAATGATTCAATATGCGTTGGATATTAACGCAAAAGAAGCCGCAAAAATAAACATGCAACTATTCGATGCATTTCTGTTGATGTTTGCCGAAAATAATCCTGCAGGAGTCAAATATTTCTTGTCCCAGCAAGGTTTAGTTCAGAACTATTTGAGATTGCCATTAGTTCCATTAAGTCAACCAATTGCTGACAAAGTGAAAGATTATTTGAAAAAATAATTTGTTTTCATATCTTTTTTTGAAAAATAGAAAGCCCACAAGCTTTCTATTTTTTTGTTAATATGACATTTGGTTTCTCCTATGAAAAACCAAAACCTTATCTTTAAAATTCTTTGACACAACTATATTTTTAATATTGCCAAACTTATATAAATGAAGGGAAAAGAAACACTACTATTAGGTTTATGTTCCTTATTTTTCGTACATAGTTCTTTCGCTCAAAATGCAAAAGACAACAAGGTCATTATCGAGCCCTCTGATTCCTACAATACTATTATACAAAAAGCCGCCAATATAGTGCCGTCCGAAAGGCAACTAAAATGGCAACAACTTGAGTTAACAGCTTTTTTTCATTTTGGGGTAAACACTTATACAGACAAGGAATGGGGCGATGGAAAGGAAAACCCACAGATTTTCAATCCCACAAAATTAAATGCCAAACAATGGGTTGAATCCGTAAAAAATGCTGGGTTCAAACAAGTGATTTTGACGGCTAAACATCACGATGGGTTTTGTCTTTGGCCTAGCCAATATACCGAACATTCTGTCAAAAACAGTCCTTGGAAAAATGGAAAAGGCGATGTTGTGAAAGAGGTTTCGGATGCTTGCCATCAATTGGGTATTGGATTTGGCGTTTACCTTTCTCCTTGGGACAGAAACAGTGCGTTATACGGAACAGGCAAACAATACAATGATTATTTTGTCAATCAGCTAAAAGAATTGCTGACCAATTATGGACAGGTTGACGAAGTATGGTTTGATGGTGCGAATGGAGAAGGTCCGAACGGCAAAAAGCAGATTTATGATTTCGCGGCGTGGTTCAAAGTCATTCGCGAACTACAACCACAGGCTGTCATTTTTGGTATGGGACCCGACGTTCGTTGGGTTGGAACTGAGACTGGATATGGCCGCGAAACGGAATGGAGCGTTGTCCCTACTGACAACCTCGACCCTGCATTAATACAAGCAAATTCTCAACAAGAAGATGCATTCAAACCGACAGGAGACATGACTGGCGACGACTTAGGCAGTCGCGATAAAATCGTAAAGGCTAAAGGTTTGGTTTGGTATCCGGCGGAGACAGACGTTTCTATTCGCCCAGGGTGGTTTTATCACGCTGAGGAAGATGAAAAAGTCAAAACACCTGGCAAGCTGATGGATATCTATTTGCATTCCGTAGGGAGAAATGGCGTTTTATTATTGAACATTCCACCCAACAAAGACGGCTTGTTAAGCGACGCAGACATCAAAAACTTAAAAGGGTTCAAATCGTTACTAGACTTAACTTTCAAGAAAAATTTAGCTGCCGGAGCAACTATATTTAGTTCGCAAGGAATCAATCCTTCCGGCTTGGTTGACGGCAATCCCGACAGCTATTTTACGGTCAACGACAATGATACAACAGCCACAGCATTGATTTCTTTACCAAAAAAGAAAACGTTCAATATGGTTTGTTTGCAGGAGTTCATAGCCGCAGGGCAAGAAGTAGAAAGCTGGTCATTGGAATGCAATACAGGAACTGAATGGAAAGAAATCGCCCGTGGAACGACTATTGGTTACAAGCGCATGGTTACTTTCCCTGAAGTGACCGCAGACGAATTGCGTTTGAAAATATTGAGCGCTCGTGAAACGCCAAAAATAAGCGAGTTTGGACTCTATCAATTACCAGAGGGCTGGGAAAACAAATAAGCTCACACTATACATTTCGTATTTTTATTTTAAGAAATGAAAATTGTAATTATCGGTTCGGGGAATGTCGCAACTATATTAGCGGAAAAACTATTTGCAAACAATATATTTATTGCGCAAATAATCGCTCGCAACTTAGACACAGGTAAGGCCTTATCCCAAAAGACACATGCCCAATATACCGATAACTATGAGGACATTGAGAAGGATGCAGACGTGTATTTAATCTGTGTGCAGGATGATTTTCTACCGGAAGTCGCAGGAAAATTAGAAAAAGTTTTACCTAAAAAAAGTTTGGTTGTCCACACTACAGGTTCTGCATCTATCAAGGTATTGGAATATATTTCATCTCAATACGGCGTACTATATCCGTTGCAGAGTTTGAGAAAAGAAAACGAATCCGTTCAAGAAATTCCATTTTTTTTGGATGCTAGTACGCCGGAAGCATTAGAGAAACTACAACTATTGGCAAAAAACATTTCGTCCAATATAGCTTTTGCAAATGATGAACAAAGAATACGTTTACATATTGCAGCAGTATTCGTCTCCAATTTTCCAAACTATCTATATTCCATTGCAGATTCATTTTGCGAACAACACGGAATAGATTTTAAATTTCTATTGCCGTTAATGGAAGAAACGGTCAATAGGTTGCATCATTTCTCGCCAAAAGAAATCCAGACCGGACCTGCGGCTCGTGGAGATATTTCCACTATAAAAAAACACGAAACTATATTGCAAAAAGAAAATCCGGAAATACTGGATATTTATAGTTTCTTAACTGAAAAAATATTGAACAGCAGAACAGACTAAGTACTACTTACCATTTTTCTTTATAGGTTCATATACTATACGAACTTCTCCATTGTTTTTCAAGTCGGACTCGATGAATATTTCGTAGCGCTGGCGATTGGTGTAAACCACCATCAACGCAGAGTTTGGCGGTATTTTACCCAAGTTATCCGCAACTATAATAAAAGACTGCAAACGATTATTGTCCGAGGCATCAAAACCATAATTGATTGGTTGACGGGAAAGTCGCCCATGCTCAACTATTGGATTTAAATTGTGATAAACAGTAATCGAGTCATCGTCAATCTCTCCATTGTCATAAAAACTGATGTCCACTTCGGGCGTATGCGTGATAATCGTTTTGACAAGTTTATTTTTGCGTTTTTGGAAATATTCCGGAATACTGGCAAAAGTCTCAATAACCGGATTCGCAATATCAACGTTGGAATTATTGTGTTCGACACTAGATGAAATTATTGGCAACGTATCAGCTACATCGCTAGGTGCTGCTATATCTTTTGGCGAAATGGATGCAACGTCCGTATTGGGCAGTTTAGTTTTCTGAGCGATTTTGTCACTATTGGACTTTTTCGTTTTTACAATTGTCTGTGTTGGCTCTTTCTTTTTAAGTTTATTAGTTGTCTTGGATTTCCCTTTTGCCAAAAATGGTTCTATGTAAAAATCACTTTTCGTTGACCTTTCCAGATGTACGTAACCTTGTCCACAATCCGCGCCCGTAACGCTGTTGTTACTGGCAAACGTCCCTTCTAATATTTCGTCATTTCCCGTTTTGAGATAGCTCAATCTCGTATGCATCAAACAAACATTGGAACTATTGGTATTGCTGAAACTGATGAGTTTCGCCTCTTTTAGATCCAGCTTTTTATTGGTAGCATCGTAATAGCCTTCCAGTTGGGATTTTCCATAAAAATCCGCATTCAGATAAGAATAAGAAATACCGGAAAGATTGTTCGCCGTTGCATTGACTTTTATTTGAACCTCATATTTGTAATATTGTTTGCCATCACCAAAACCAGTCGTAAAGTAACCTTTCCATATTCCAGTGAGGTTTTGGGTCGAACCAGAGAACGGGGCAAACAGTAGAATCAATATTGGAAACCATCTAAGCATGCAACAATTTAAGCGGTTTTATGCTGACTTACAAACATTTTTCACATTTTACTTCCAATATTTTAACTAAAAAAAATTTGATGGCTTTCATTACCTTTGTACACCTTATATAAAATACGAGCATAGCTTATAAAAATATGATTAAAATTACGTTTCCGGACGGAGCAGTAAGAGAATACGAATCGGGTATTACTGCGCTGGACATTGCAAAATCAATCAGCGAAGGACTGGCACGCAAGGTTTTGGCTGCCGAAGTGGATGGCAAAGTGATAGACTCTTTCAAACTGTTGACGACGGACACCAATATAAAATTCCTGACCTGGGACGACCTTGGCGGTAAATCGACGTTTTGGCATTCTTCTGCACACTTGTTGGCCGAAGCGCTGGAAGCATTGTTTCCCGGAACGAAATTCGGTATTGGACCTGCTATCGAAAAAGGGTTTTATTATGACATCGACCTTGGCGACAGACAGCTAAGCGACGAGGATTTGGCACGTTTGGAAAAGAAAATGAAGGAACTTGCTGCGCAAAAAGAAATTTTTTTCCGCAAGGATGTTTCCAAAAAAGATGCACTGGAATATTTCAAGGAAAAGGACGACCAATACAAACTCGAATTGATTGATGGTCTGGAAGACGGCAGTATCAGTTTTTATACGCAAGGGAATTTCACCGACTTGTGTCGTGGACCACATATTCCCAATACGGGCTTTATCAAAGCCATAAAACTGACCAATATAGCTGGTGCTTATTGGCGTGGAAATGAAAAAAACAAAATGCTGACACGCATCTACGGTGTCACGTTTCCAAGTCAAAAAGAACTGGATGAATATCTAACGCTTTTGGAAGAAGCCAAAAAACGTGACCACCGCAAAATCGGCAAGGAACTTGAATTGTTTACTTTCTCCGAAAAAGTAGGTCCTGGTTTGCCTTTATGGCTTCCAAAAGGAACGCTTTTACGCAATAAATTGCAGGAATTTTTACAAAAAGAACTGTTGGCGAGAGGTTATCAACCTGTCATCACTCCACATATTGGAAGCAAACAATTATATGTAACTTCTGGTCACTGGGCTAAATACGGTGCGGATTCGTTCCGTCCTATCACTACGCCACAGGAAGGCGAAGAGTATATGTTGAAACCGATGAACTGTCCGCATCACTGCGAAATCTACAAGTCATCACCTCGCTCCTACAAGGATTTGCCTTTGCGTTTTTCCGAATTTGGAACGGTTTACCGATATGAACAGTCAGGCGAACTGCACGGCTTGACTCGCGTAAGAAGTTTCACACAGGACGATGCACATATTTTTGTAAAACCTGATCAGGTATTGGAAGAGTTCAAGCGCAATATAGAATTGGTAACTTTCGTGTTCAACGCTTTAAGTTTTAAGGATTTCACAGCACAGATTTCGGTTCGTGACTTGACCAATAAAGAAAAATATATTGGTTCTGAGGAAAACTGGGAAATTGCGGAAAACGCAATCCGTCAAGCTGCGAAAGAATACGGTTTGCCTACTGTCGAAAAGGCTGGCGAAGCCGCCTTCTACGGTCCGAAACTGGACTTCATGGTCAAGGATGCTATTGGACGTAGCTGGCAATTGGGCACGATTCAGGTAGACTACAACTTACCAGAAAGATTCGAACTGGAATATGTCGACAGCGACAACACCAAGAAACGTCCTGTGATGTTGCACCGTGCGCCTTTTGGTTCGATGGAACGCTTCATCGCCGTATTGCTGGAAAGCTGTGCAGGCAACCTGCCGCTATGGTTGGCGCCTGTTCAGGTAACGGTTTTACCCATTACGGACAAATACAACGATTATTCGCAGGAAGTTGCGGCTGCGCTGCGCCAAGCAGACGTTACTGTCAGCGTGGATGAGCGCAATGAAAAAATCGGCAAAAAAATCCGTGACACGGAACTGAAAAAAGTCCCTTACATGTTGGTTATCGGCGAAAAAGAGGTAACCGAAAGGAAGGTCGCCATCAGAAAACATGGACAAGGAGACCAAGGTTCTGTGCCTCTGACAGAATTCATACAAAATATTGCGAAAGAAATTGCAGAGAAAATATAATATAAGATTATTTTTGTACAATCTTTGCTATAAAGAGTTAACATTTTTTATCAAATAAATTTGAATGGCATTACCCAATAAGGGGAGATTTAATCCCAGGTTTAAAAGAAACGAAGAACCAGAACACCGCATTAACGAACGCATCAGAGTGCCAGAAGTACGACTCGTAGGTGACAATATAACCGTGGGAGTATATCCTATAGAAGAGGCGCGTAAGATTGCCAATGATTTGGAACTCGACTTGGTGGAAATATCACCAAACGCAGCTCCTCCTGTCTGCCGTGTAGTGGAATACAAAAAATTCCTTTACGAGAAGAAACGTAAGGAAAAGGAAATGAAATCCAATGCCAAGCAAAGCGAGGTTAAGGAAATCCGTTTCACTCCGGGAACGGACGACCATGATCTGGATTTCAAAATCAAACATGCAGAGCGTTTCTTGAAAGAAGGAAACAAAGTAAAAGCATATGTACAGTTCCGTGGACGTGCCATCATGTTCAAGGACCGTGGAGAATTACTTTTGTTGAAATTTGCAGAAAGACTTAACGAAGTCGGCGCACTGGAAGGCATGCCTAAGATGGAAGGAAAAAGAATGTTGGTGATGTTTGCACCAAAAGCATCTTCCAAAAAAGCAGGCTCTTCCGAAAAGCCTGCTGAGAAAAAGGAAAAACCTCAGGTAAAACCGGCAGCTGCTCCTACTGCACCCGCCGCTCCTGCTAGCGAATAGTGATTTTGTCTTACAATACATAAAAGCCAAAGGGTAATCTTCAACGGATTGCCCTTTGCTTTTTGCGATTAATCCAGACTATAGAATGACACATTGCAAGAAAAGACAAAATGATAGTTGTGTTTTCTCAAAATAGTAGACAAAACAAATAACACTTTGTTTTTCATCCATTAGCATTTACATTTGAAAATATTTTTATTCAAAAGCAAGACAACATGGCAAAAGGAAAGAAGAAAGACTCAAAGCACGACATCATCACGGAAAAGTCTTTTTCATTTTTAAAAGAATATATCAATAACCCTTCACCTACTGGATTTGAAAGTTCGGGACAGCAGTTGTGGTTGGATTACATACGTCCATATATTGACGACTATATAGTCGACCCTTATGGTTCGGTTGCCGGAATTGTCAATCCCAAAGCTCCATTCAAAATAGTTATAGAAGCGCATGCCGACGAGATTAGTTGGTTTGTCAACTATATCACAGATTCCGGACTTATTTATCTGAAAAGAAATGGCGGAACAGACCATCAGATTGCACCTGCGATGCGCGTATTGATTCACGGAAAAAAAGGACAAGTAAAAGCTGTTTTCGGATGGCCGGCAATACATACCCGTATGGGAGCCGGAGCAGGCAAAGAACCACAACCAGCAGTAGACAATCTATTCTTGGATTGTGGGGCAAGAAGTAAAAAAGAAGTAGAAGAATTAGGCATACATGTGGGATCTGTCGTGACCTATCAAGACGGTTTTGACGAATTGGCAAACGGCAACTGGATTGGTCGCGCTTTTGACAACCGTATTGGCGGTTTTATCATTGCGGAAGTTGCCCGACTATTAAAAGAAAACAAGAAAGAATTGCCTTTTGCACTTTATATTGTCAATTCGGTTAAGGAAGAAATCGGTTTGCGTGGCGCGGAGATGATGGCTAGACGTATCAAGCCAGATATCGCTATCGTCACAGACGTAACGCATGATACCCAAACTCCTTTTATCAACAAAAACATAGAAGGTGATGTTACTTGTGGCAAAGGCCCAGCTTTGGCTTACGCACCGGCCATACAAGTAAAACTGTTGCACTTGATTGAGAAAACAGCCGAAAAGGAAAAGATTCCTTATCAAATGCGTGCGCTCAGCAGAAGTACGGGAACAGACACGGATAGTTTTGCTTATTCAAATGAAGGATGCCCGTCTGCGTTGATTTCCATGCCGTTGCGTTACATGCACACAACTGTGGAAATGATTCACAAAGATGACGTGGAAAACACCATCAAACTTATCTATCATAGTCTGTTGCAACTTAGTCCCAAGACGGATTTGCAGTATTTCAAATAAGAGCTATAATAACATATCGAAAAAGAAAAACGCTTTGTCAGTTGACAAAGCGTTTTTCTTTTTCGATTATCGAGGTTGGTATTACACTATATTTTCAATAACAATCGCTGAAGCACCACCACCACCGTTACAGATGGCAGCCGCTCCGTATTTGCCATTGTTTTGTTTCAATACGTTGATGAGCGTAACGATAATACGCGAACCAGAATTTCCGAGCGGATGTCCTAAAGAAACCGCACCGCCATTGATATTGACTTTACTAGCATCCAAACCCAAAATCTTATTATTAGCCAATCCCACAACAGAAAATGCTTCGTTAAATTCAAAAAAGTCAATATCCTCTTTTTTCAAACCTGCTTTTTCCAATGCTATTGGAAGTGCTTTTGCAGGAGCCGTGGTAAATTTTTCTGGTGCTTGCGCAGCGTCTGCATAAGCCACTATTTTTGCCAAAGGTTTCAATCCCAAACTTTC